>CAILVZ010000001.1 GCA_903837825.1 Akkermansiaceae bacterium
AAGCACGTCCTTACAAGGATCTTCAGGATTTGCTCCGGGCAAAGGACATCGGGCCTTCGATAATGGAGAAAATCACGCCGTTCATCACGATCACGCAACCCTAGACAGCAGTCGCGCGCAATTTCCAGTCGACGTCGCGTTTCAGCAGGAAGTTCTGTCGCGTCGTCTTTCCCCGTGCCGACGCCCCGTGTTCGGTGATCACCCGGATCTCTCCCCCGTTGGAGTCCAAACCGACGACCCGGAATACAGGTTCCCGCCGAACACGGAGGAAACAGTGCAAGGGAACGTCAGGATGCGAGGCATTCCACAAAAGCTTGGCAGGTGGGAAGTCCGGGATATCGGCCAAAGCCACAAGCACTTCGCGCAGAAGCCTGGCGCTGTGGCGGCGGACCAACCGCCCCATGGCACGCCGCGCGAGAAGACTCTCGATCCAAGCCGCAGCCGGATTCTGATAATCCTCCTCCATTTCCTGGATCAACTCCCGGGCGTGCAAGGCCATCAGCGCGTGGAGTTCATCCCTTTCGATTTCACCGCGTTCGAAGCTGGCAAATAGTTGTCGTGGTGTCGGAATCATCGAAGAGCGGGTTTCCGAAACAAGAAGAACACCACAATCCCGGTTGCGCAACGCCAGCGTGATACGAGGTCGCATTGATGCCCTGCGATCCGCCTTGCCGCATCCCGATCGGGGGCACGGTTAGAGCGGGGATTCGCCTGGTCGGAATTCCGGGCCCACGAGGCCTTCTTTCTCCAAATTGCAGTTTGGTAAGCACCTCAAAGTTTTAAAATTTATGTGATATTTAATATTTACGAAACAATTAAATCATGCAACCCATTGATTTTCAATATAAAATTTCTTTTTAACTCTCAGCCCGTGAAGCAAAATCATCAAGAATTGCCAATCAACAATTCGGTAGCTTTGATTTCAGCGTTCCCCCCAACCCCATGAAACCACCTGTGTCCCCCCACACGGTTGCTTTCTTTTTTCTCAGCGCGTTAGCCCCGCTATCCGCCCAGAATCTCGAAAGCGCCCCAGCCACCTCTTCGGAGATCAACAAGGCAGACTCTTCCAGTGAAGCCGCCGTGTTTTTTGCAAATTCCGATCTCCCGCAAAAATACGAGGTTCCCGAACTCGAGAAGGCTCAGGGAATTCTACCGAGTGGCAATCCGGTCTTCGCCGCTCAAGATGTGCGGAGCCTTGAAATGCGTGCCCCCAATGAGCGCAAAGTGGAGTCAGTCGTGGACCTGAGCGTCCTCCGCAATCCATCTCCCTATCGCAAAGTAGCGGTCAGCGCGACCATGAAGCCCTACGAAGTCTCCAATGACAGCCTTGAAAGCGGTCTTGCCCTGATCTCGGCGGTGTATCGCGAGTCCGGCAAACGGGAAGCCACGTCGGATTGCTCCAAAGTCGCCCTGTCGGTGGATCAAAGGGTGAAACTGGATGTGGCCAAGGTCTTGGAAGTGGTGGAATCCGAAGTGACCGCCAACCCCTCCTGCTCGTGCGAAGTGGTCAAAACCGCGATCAAGTCCAGCGAGGCGGATGTCGCCCTGGTGGTTTCCATTGTGGAGACCGCAATCACCGCCTCGCCGGAAAACATGCGGATGATTTCCCAATGCGCCATCGCCACGATGCCCGAGGCCGTCGCCGAAGTGCAGGCCCTGCTCGCCCGGCTCGACCCGAACAGCGGCGATTCGGATGTTTACAGCTCGAAGAGTTCCAAGGATTCGAAAGACGCCAAGGATGCCAAGG
>CAILVZ010000002.1 GCA_903837825.1 Akkermansiaceae bacterium
CCTGAACCCCGTGCGAGCGGGCATGGTCGAAGATCCCGCGGAATACCGGTGGAGCAGCTACGGCGAAGCCGTGGGCGGTGGACCGAGGGGAAATGGCAAGAAATCGCGTGAAGGCCTGGTGAGAGCGTGCATGAGCCACCACGGAGCGGGATTTGAGGCCGAGCGATGGAAGGATGTATCGCGGATTTATCGGCGGACGCTAGGCTTGGCCCTTGAACGAAAGAACGGCCGAGCCGAGGTGAAAACAGGCGTGGTAAGACCGCAGCTAAACGACGCGGAGGCATTGGAAGCCGCGGACAACGGCACCGTTTTACCAGACCTAAAGATGGCGGCGATGTTGAGGTGTCGGGTGAGGTATTTCACCGATGGGGCGGTCATTGGCAGCAAGACCTTCGTCAACGATGCGTTTGCCGCGACGCGCGAGCGCTTCACCGAGAGGCGAAGAGATGGTGCGCGGCGACTGAAGGGAAATGGCAAGGCTGCCGCTGGGGTGTTGTGGAGCGTGAGGGACTTGAGGGTCCGGGTGTGAACTTGTTAGGCGATCGCTGGTGATTCTGGCATTGCGGACTTGGGTCTCATGTCCCACCTTGGGGTCGTTGCGCCGTAACGCGTGAATCCGTACCCATGTTGTCACCCGATTCGCTACTTCCTGAGTTTCCCGTTTTGAATCAGACGATTCACGGGAGGCCATTGGTCTATTTGGACAATGCAGCGACCACCCAGAAGCCTCGTGTGGTTCTTGATGCCTCGCGGCATTACTACGAGGCGATCAATTCGAACATCCACCGAGGGACTCACCACCTCGCGCGGCAGGCGACCGAAGCCTTCGAACGTGCCCGCCAAACGGTTGCGTCCCACCTCAATGCAGCCACCTCCGACGAGGTGATTTTCACTTCTGGCACGACCGATGGGATCAATCTCGTTGCCAATGTTCTCGCGCTTTCAGGACTCATCCAACCGGGCGACGAGGTGCTCATCTCGACCTTGGAACACCATTCTAACATCGTGCCGTGGCAGATGCTTTGCGAACGGACTGGCGCAGTTCTCAAGGTGATCCCTTGCGACGAAGATGGAGTCCTCGATCAGGCGGGGTTCCGAGCGCTTTTGAACGAGAGGACCCGCATCCTTTCGCTGACCTGGATTTCCAATTCATTCGGCACGGTCAATCCGGTCGCTGAAATGGCGTCTGCGGCAAAAGCGGTTGGGGCGCTCGTGATGCTGGATGCCGCCCAAGCGGTGGCACACACGCGGATCGACGTGCAGGCCTTGGACATCGATTTCTTGGCGTTTTCTGGCCACAAAGTTTACGCGCCCACGGGCATCGGCGTCTTGTGGGGACGCGCCGCGTTGCTTGATCGCTTGCCGCCGTGGCGGGGTGGGGGGGAAATGATCAAAGAGGTCACCTTTGAGAAGACCAGCTACAACTTGCTCCCGTTCAAGTATGAGGCCGGCACGCCCAACATCGAAGGGGCGATCGCGCTTGCGGCGGCTCTCGACTTCGTCAATGGCCTTGGCTTGGAGGAAATCGAGGCGCATGAGCATGCATTGATTCGCTCGGCGGCGTCGGCACTCTCGGTGATTCCAGGCATCCGTTTCTTTGGTCCAGCTGACCGCGCGGGCGCGCTATCTTTTCAAGTGGAAGGCATCCATCACTACGACCTTGGCACGCTTCTCGATCAGATGGGCGTCGCGGTCCGGACGGGTCATCATTGTTGCCAGCCGCTCATGGCGCGATTTGGCATGACCGGCACCGTGCGGGCGTCGTTTGCCCTCTACAATTCTCAGAAAGACATCGATGCACTGGCCGCAGCCACCACCAAGGCGGTCTCCATGCTGCGCTGAAGATCCGTTCTTGAGAGCTACCCAAGGAAAGCACAGAATCCTCTCATGAAAATCGTCCTCGGAATTTCTGGATCGATCGCGGCCTACAAGGCGGCGGATCTCGCTTCGCAGTTGGTCAAGCAGGGGCATCAGGTTCATGCCGTCATGAGCCGAGCTGCGGTCGAGTTCATAACGCCACTCACGCTCCAGACGCTCACTCGGAACCCCGTGCTCGTTTCGTTAGAAGACGAAAAAAATTCATGGAAGCCCGGTCACATCGAGCTCGCCGATCAGGCGGATCTTTTCGTGGTGGCACCGGCAAGTGCCAATCTGTTAGGTCAACTGGCCAATGGGCTTGCGACCGACCCGCTTTCCTCGATCTATCTGGCACTTCCTCGGTCGACCCCAGTGGTGATCGCTCCTGCGATGAATGGTAAAATGTGGCTTCATCCGGCAACGCAGCGTAATTTCGCTCAGTTGTTGGCTGATGGTTGCTCGTTCGTGGGTCCTGCTGAAGGCGAGCTTGCCTGCGGCTACGAAGGGGTTGGTCGGTTGGCTCCGGTGGATGAAATTTTGTTAGAAATCACCAAGCGCGCGGGTTCTTGTGGCGCTTGATTGGACCGATGAATCTAACCGAACGCTTCATCAATGCTTCCGGCTCCTCCTCAAATTTTTGCGAGTTTCGAGCGCGGTGAGATTGAGCGTGAAGAGATGCATGCCTTGATGGCGTTGCACGCCCGCGAGTTGATTTCAGAAATGGAGGAGGACTATCAAAATCCTGCGGCCGCCTGGATCGAAACGCTTCTGGCGAGGCGGGCAGCCGGCCAGTTGCAACGCCGCCACGGAGCCTCGTTGATTCGACAAATTCTAGCAGCTCTAGCAGAAGTTCCCGATTTTCCACCTAGCCGGTATTTTTGGAATGCAGACCATCCAGACGTGCCGCTTCATTGTTATTTCCGAATCCGCCGAGAGCCGGTATTTCGGATCTTGGACATCCAGTCGAATGACGTGGAAATCAAGGTGCTGGTCGAGCACGGCGCGGCAGCACGAGGCAAGGGGACGCGTCAGAAGTTTTCCCTCAAGCGTGATGCGCACTGGAGGCTCAGGGCGGAGTCACGTGGATGAAGGCCTTGATCTTTTCGTAGGTTGATGCGCCCATGCCCTTCACGCTCTTGACTGCCTCGGGCGATTGAAATGGGCGAGCTTGGATGATACTCACTGCGGTTTTTTCACCGATCCCAGGCAAGGTCATCAGCTCATTGCGGGTTGCATGGTTGAGATCGACTGGCTTGTTCTCGACGGCTTTGCCGGTGCCTTTCGCCGTTTGGAGTTCGGCGGTTTCCGCGCGGGCTTCTTTGCGAATGCTGACCAGTCTTTTCCAATCCGTCTTCGCCCAAGCGCCTCTTCCCGCTTGCGCCGCGGTGAGTTCAAGATCGGCAAGTTCGTCTTTCCACTCGCTCCCGCTGGTGCCGTCCGCAAGCTGACGCACCACACCGAAGGCTCGCGCGAGCCCCTGTGAAACAAGCCACTCCGAAAGGTTTTTCCCCTCCGAGGTCTCTACGAATCCATACACCCGCTCGAACCTCTCATCTCCTCGTCCATCGGCGAAGGCAGTCACCACGGTGAAGGGCTTGGCCAGAAGCTTGCAGGTTTCGACCTTCGCTGCCTCGCCTAACGATTTTGCGGTTAGAATGTCATCGATCCCGAAATACCTGCGTTGGTCACGCAGGCGTCGTGCGTTGGAATCGTCGCCATTGATGTGCATTTCGATGCAGTCTGCACCATACAGTCGGATCGTGCGTTCCTTGCCATCAGGAAACCTAACAGAAAAACTATCACCATCCGACCACTCGGTTGGGACCAGTAGGCAACCGGGGAAGGTGAGGAGTTCCTCGTTTGCGCGGCAAGCGAAGAGGGTCATCAAGAGGATCAGAAAGCAGCGGATCATGCCGAAGGGTTAGCATTGCGGGTTCGTTTCCACAAGCGCGGGCTTAAGGTCAGGCAGGCAACTCCGAGTCCGGCGGCGAGTCCCCACCAAACCCCGAGAGCGCCCAGTTTGAGGCCGAAGGCCAAGCTCGCGGCGACCGGCAAACCCACCAACCAGTAGGACACGAACCCCATGACCGCTGGAATCCTTGCGTCGCTCAGGCCACGTAGCATCGATGCAGATGCCACTTGGAGGCAGTCGCACAGCTGGAAAACCCCAACAATCATCAGCATCGATCCCGCGAGGTCGATGACATCGGGTGCATGAATGAAAAGCGACGCGAGGAATCGGCCGAATACCAAAAGCGTGGTTGCGGCGATGAGTCCGTACCCGCCACCGAGCAGCCATCCCGACACGACAATCGGGCGTAAGCGTGCGATTTCGCCAGCACCATCGGCCTCGCCAATCCGCACGGTGAGTGCCATCGACAGCCCGAGCGGAACCATGAATGCGGTGGCTGCTAGCGTGATCGCGATTTGATGCGACGCCATTGCAGTTGGCCCGAAGCGGCCCATGATGAGTCCAGCCAACGAGAAGGCGGAAACTTCAGCAATCATCTGCAGGCTGGCGGGAAGTCCGACGGAAAGAAGGCGGCGGAGGTCTTTGAGATCCGGCGCTCGGAACCAGTGATGAGGCACCCAATCACGCAGTCCCTTGGCGCGGCTCAACCAGAATAACATCGTGAGTAGAATGGCGACCCGAGCGATGAGCGTGCCCCACGCAGCGCCATTCAAGCCGAGTGCGGGACAGCCAAGATTTCCATAAATGAGCACCCAGTTCAGTGCGGCGTTCAAGCCAACGCCACCGAGGAAAATCCAAAACGGCGGCCATGCGCGACCGAGGGCATCGGCATGGTTTTTCAGTGAGATCGATGCCAATGCGGGAATCGCCGAGGCCATGAGAATCCGGAAAAAGCTCTTGGCTCTTAGCGTGACCTCTGCCGGTTGTTGGAAAATTTCCATTCGCATCGAGATCACCCAGGCGATGGCAAAAAGCACGAGCCCAAGTGCCAGTGCAAGATAGAGCCCGTGTCGGCAACTGCCGCGCGCGCCCGCTGGGTCGTTCGCACCACGCGAGCTTGAGGTGAAAACCGAAATGCCGGTTAGCAGTCCGATCCCAAACACGAAGGGCACATAAAACAGCGAGGTTGCAAACGTCAGTGCCGCGAGATCGAATACGCCAAGGTGTCCGACCATCAAGGTATCCACCACCCCCATGAGCATTTGGCTCAGTTGCCCGATCATCAACGGAACGGCCAACCGGAGGGTCAGGCGTGATTCGTGCAAGAGGTTCATGGTTTGGCGCGGGTGGCTTCGGTCGAGGCCATCGTTTTCCCATGATCTTGGGCGGCGGGCGATGATTTAATGATCGACGCGTCCCTTTTTCTTGGCGCGGACGCTGGATCACGCTTTGCTTCGGGCGTGCTTGCGAAACGAATCATTCCTTGCCTCGATGTCACGGCTGGCCGCGTCGTCAAGGGCGTGAATTTTGTGGATCTCATCGAC
>CAILVZ010000003.1 GCA_903837825.1 Akkermansiaceae bacterium
GAGCGGGCAAAAGTTCCTCCGAGGAAGCAAAGGAATGGGACACACTCTCCACAAGACGCTCGAAGCTGAGGTGCATCGGAATCGTTGCAAAATCAAACACGGTGGACTCGGAAAACCGATCCCGTGGCGTCGTGATGATCGGCGAACGGGCGAGGGCATTCCACTGTCCCTGCCTCTGGAACCCGATCTCAACGGAATAGGATCCACCAGCTTTTGCAACGGGAATATACCAATTTCGAGTCTCAAATGAGACCTCGATTTCCTTCTCAAGGATACCTGAGGCTTCTTCTACTCTTAAAAAACAAGGACCGCCGGGATGACGCGAGATGTCGATGTCCCAATAGGTGAAAAGCCAGTTGGGATCCTGAGCGACAAGAAATATCAACTCCTCTCCGTAACTGCGAGGCAGGCTCCCTAGATTGTCCAGTCTATCGATAGGAGAGAGTAGGCCTTCGCCAGTCTCCCCATTGCTATCATCGGGGACTATTTCCTCCGCCTGGGACAGCCTCGGCTTACTCATTTCCAGATTGTCCGCAGTGCGGTTGATACCTTCTTGGGGGCCTGTTGAGACTACCGCATTATCGGTTTTTTTCTTCATGCTGATTTTATTGGATCCGCAGATTTATACGACTCACTAATGACAAGGGAAATGGGTTGCAAGCCCCATATTGAAAACCGCGATTAGACGCACATACGGCTCATGAGGAATTTAAACAAACTCTTAGAATTAAAGATGGAATGAAAGAAACATCGCTGGCGAAAGGCACTTTTATAGTCCAAGGAGCTTTGGGGCTCGGTCTCTTATTCAAAAACACACCGTTGCCAGTGCCTCCACGAGCGTTATTGTCTCAGGAATGAGCAGGATTCGATTCCGTATTATTCCCCCGGTGGATCGGCCTTCAGAACCTGTCTTTGTTTCTGGCAGCAGTGAGGCGTTGGGTTTCTGGGATCCCACGAAGGCGCTTCGCTTGAAATACGAGTCGCCCTTTCACATAGGTGAGATCGAAGCTCCGACGGGATTGCATTTTGAATATAAAATAACGCGTGGATCCTGGGAACGCGAAGCCGTAGATGCCCACGGCGATGTGCCTGGCAACCTGTCACACGAAGTCTGGCTCGATGTGACCCTCCAACACACCGTCGCGGATTGGAAAGACCGCTTCAAAGGCAGGTTGACCCGAGATGTCATGAGTTCGCGCCTTCTTGCTCAAGACCGTGAACTTCTGATTTGGCTTCCGGAGGGTTACTCCCGGGAAACCGGGCACCGTTTTCCACTCATCGTTCTTCACGATGGCGATAGCATTTTCGATCCCGCGCTGAGCGGGCCCTCCGGTATCGATCTGGCCGCCGATGAATGGGCCTCTCTCCTTGCCCGGCGAGGAATCATTCCGGAGTCCATCGTTGTCGGCGTCCGTCATCCAGAGGGATTCTCACCGGAAGACATCACGCTGCGCGACTACGAACTCTCGCCGGAATGGGGTGGCGAGGGCTATGCGCGTTTTCTCACTCAAGAGTTGGTGCTCCACATGGATCAACACTACCGGACGATTGCATCGCCAGCTTCGCGCATTCTGGGTGGAGTGGGTCTTGGAGCGCTCAATGCTTTCCACACCGCCTTGACACACCCAGGCGTTTTCGGCGGCGTGGCCTGCCTTTCAACCTCGTTTGAGGATGTTTCGCAATCCGTCCCCGCGACCTGCGCCGCTCTGCGTCTGCTTGAGGAAATACCCGCCCTCGACAAAAACCTCCGGATTTACTTCGACTACGGTAATCAGGAAATCGACGAATGCTACGAGGGCTATCACCATATGCTGGCCTCGCTCCTGATTTCGAAAGGCTGGTCCGAGGGCACGGAATTCCGGATTCAAC
>CAILVZ010000004.1 GCA_903837825.1 Akkermansiaceae bacterium
GCCATCTATTGGCTGGCTGCTTGTAAGTGAAAGTAGAAATGCAAAAAACAACAGCATCAGGGCATAAAGCAGTTCGTTTTGGCTTCTCGATTTTAAAGCTATTAAAAGGGCGTAAATAGCCATAAAGACCATTCCGCCTAAAAAGAAACCGTCAAAATATAAATAGAATCGATCCCATTCTAGTAGTTTTGCGTGATCGCCCAAGCCAAGGGCGGCGCCTAAATATTCATTGTCTTTGATTCGGGCCAAGATGCCGATTGACTCGTCAGGGTGCAGGCTGACGGTCATATATCGGCTTTCGATCGTTCCCGCCCCCTCCTTTTCAGCATCTGCGCCTGCGAGAAGGGTGTACGAATAAAGATTTCTGAATTGAAGCGTTGAAAGGCCGCCATTTGGTCGTTGTACATAAATATCAGGGCGATCAAATCCTTGCCAATAAATTCTTAACAAAAGGTTTTCGACTTTCGTGTTTTTAATTTTTAGGTATTGCCAATATATTTTGTTCCTCGCCCGCCAGGGTTTCATGGTCGCAATTTCGCCAGATTTCTCCAGTTTCTGGAGAGCCTCGGCCGGTGAAATCTTTTGGCCAGCCTCTTCAATCTTTAAGATCTGAATTCTCTCCATCTTGAAGTCAATGGGGGTCGACTCGTCAATTTGGAATGCTTCTGGCAGAGCAGCTGCCGCCGGTACTCCCAGCAAAGGGAGTATCAGACATAGGCCTGTCCACAAGGACTTACTGAATTGCATGGTGCTTGATGCGCTTCTTTGGAAATCGGAATTCCGTATTCTGCTTCAAAATTTTTGCCGCAACCGGTGTGTGAGGTCCTTAATGTGTGCGGCGGAATGTTTTCCGAAGCGCGCATGCGGCGTGGGCCAAAACGGTTACCGGCCCATCCGACGTGTTGATCTGCTTAGACTCCGAAGTTCGTAGTGGATTCATTCGCACCAGTTTCGGGGGGTGCTGGTGAAGGCTCCCATTGCCCAACGGTGTTTTTTAAACTAACGTGTGGTGATGAGTTCGTACCGCTATCAACGAGGTCCTCGAGGGTTGTCAGTCGCGTCGAGCGTTTTGGGAGCGTGATGATGGTAGATGACAAAGTTAAAGGCCCGGCTTCCTATTTTCCGTCCATCGAGAAGAAGTACGGCCGGCCAATCGACCATTGGCTAACACTGGTTGCCGAGCTCAAGGAGATGAAGCACATGGAGCAGGTCGCATTCTTGAAATCCGAACATGGGTTAGGTCATGGACATGCCAACGCGATCGTTGCACATGTTCTTGCCTCAAGATCATCATGATTAAGTTAAATAAAACTATTAGTCGCCACTGCGTGCGAGCGTTAGGCGTCCTTGCTCTCCTGGCTGGGTTTTGCATACCCACTTGGGCCGAGGTTTACCCGAGTCGTCCGGTTACCTTGGTTGTTCCGTTCCCCCCTGGGGGCGTGGCCGATACCGTGGGGCGCCCAGTTGCCGAATCAATGGCGCAATTTCTCGGGCAACCCATCGTCATCGATAACAAGGCGGGCGCCGGCGGAGGAATTGGAATGGCTCAGGTTGCCCGTTCCAAGCCGGACGGGTTCACCTTGTTGATGGCGCTGGTCTCGATTTCGACGATCCCGGTTGCCGATGAGGTGCTCGGTCGGTCGCCCTCATTCGTGCTTAATCAGTTCAAACCGATCGCCCGCTTTACCGCCGATCCTACGGTTCTTGCAGTTCGTGCCGATGCGCCATGGCAGAGCTTTCAGGAC
>CAILVZ010000005.1 GCA_903837825.1 Akkermansiaceae bacterium
CCGTGGTTGGATCAGTGACGGCACCGGCTTGCTGGTAGTCGGCCACCGGTTGGAGGTAGCGCATGGCCACCGCGACGGCGCTGGAGTGAGCGGCGAAACCGACGAGCTTTTCCGCGTGATCCGACGGGATGAGGGTCGTTTCGTGCAGGTTGAATCCGGCGATCCGCTTCACCATGCCCTCGGTGACGGCTGGGGCGTTGAGGTTCAGGTTGAAACTCTTGGCGACCACATCGTCGGCGAGCATGTTGGTGTAGTAACCGGAATCCAGAATTAGTGAACGCGGGTTAGGAGGCATCTTAGCAATTCCGCAGGCATCGCGCAGGCTGAGCACCTTTTTATAATCGAAGGCGGTAGCGGCGAGCGCGGTGATGCCCGGAGCGCCGAAGTTGGCGAGCGTGATGCAACCGAAGATGTCCACCAGAACGTCCTGGGCGAGCTGCTGGGCTGCGGCTTCCACTAGAGCCTCGAGCGCATTGAGCGAGGTCTCGGCGGATTCCCTGGCGGTGACGTGGACGGTCTTGTATTTGTGGCGGTTCAGCGTGACCGGAACCACGGTAACCGTAGAGTCGGCATTTGCCGCATAGTCGCCTGTGAAGTCGCTCGAAGTGCTGGGCGCGCCAACGAGCGGAACGCGCACAGTGTCGAGCTTGTCGGCCGGCATCGGGCTGAAGTCGGTAGAGAATGCCGTGACCGGCAGAAGGTTCGACATGAAGGGCATGAGCGCCCGTTGGGCGACCTTGATGTCTTTGACGTTGGTAAGGGTGTTGGACATGGCTTTCTATCAGGCTTGGTGTTTGAGGATGAGTGCTTGTTGTTCTGGAGTGAGCTTGCGCCAGAAGGCGGTTTGTTCGGCGGGTTCGGTGATGGCGGCAAAACGCGCGTGAAGATCCGCAGCCTGAGAGCTATCTCCGGCAGGGGTCACTTGGGCGGGCATCGTGGTGCCGGTGGAGGCTACGACGCGGGCGACTTCGAGTTGCAGCTTGCGGTCGAAGTCGGACTGCGATGCTTCCAGTTCGGTGATGCGGGTTTGAATCGAGGAGACACGAGCGCTGGCGGAATCGCGCTCGGTGATGAGATTGACGGCTTGGTTTTTCGCCTCATCGAGCTCTGCCCTGAGCGTGTCGATTTCGGCGGAAAGCAGCTCCACTTCGCCACGCAGCGAATCGACGTTGGTCGATGCCTCGTTGAGTAGTTCGGTTTGGGCTTGGTGGTCCCGCGTGAGGTCATCGACCTGGGTGCGGGCTTCGAGGAGTTGGTCTTCAAGTGCGGTAGTCATCGCCCGTGATCCCGTGTCAACCGCCGCATGATAGACGCGGAGGCGGCGCATGGCTTCGGCACGATCAGGGACCATGCCCGCGAGGTTGTAGCGTTGGGCTTGGCGACCGCTGAAGGTTTGACCCTCCATGGCGTCGGGTGGGATCGCGCGTCCTTTTGCTAGAACCGCTGCATGGAATTCACCTGCGATTTCCGCGAGGTTGGATTGGATGAGTTCGCGCTGGTCGTTGGTGAGGGGATTTCCCGGTGCGCCCATCGCCTTGTATTTGCCGACGGAAAACACCTCGACCTTGATGCCTTCTTTATCGAGAGCTGCGGAATCATCGACCACCGCTTGCACCACGCCGATGGAGCCGACTTGAGCAGAGGGCGTGGCGTAGATGGCGCGTGCTTGGCTGGCGATCCAGTAGGCGGCGGACGCCATGAGGCCGGAGGAAAATGCATAGACCGGCTTGCGCTCGTTCAGTGAGGCAACGGCATTGGCAAGCTCCGGTGTGCCCGCCACGGTTCCACCCGGCGAATCGATGTTGAGCATGACCGCCTTGACGTCCGTGCGGTCGTTGGCTTCTCGGATGGCCGCACCAATTTCCTCGGAGTCG
>CAILVZ010000006.1 GCA_903837825.1 Akkermansiaceae bacterium
AATTTCACAAGACTCCAACAAAGCCGCAAGACGGAATTATGAGCTCTCACTCCACAGCAACTACCGGGCACGATGCCCATCACGACGAACATCATCATGATCCGGGATTCATTCGGAAGTGGATCTTCTCCACGGACCACAAGATGATTGGTTTGCAATACGGTTTCACCGCATTGTGTTTCTTGGCGTTTGGGTTTTATTTGATGATGGTGATGCGCTGGAGCATTGCTTACCCGCATCAACCGCTTCCGGAATGGATGAGCTGGGTCTTCACCGACGGTTGGAAGGCTCGCTGGCTTCAAGACGGCAAGGTGACGGGCCAAACGTACAACATGTTTGGTGCCATGCACGGGACGATCATGGTTTTCCTTGGCATTGTGCCGCTTGGTTTCGGTGCGTTTGGTAACTATGTGACACCGCTTCAGATCGGTGCGCCCGACATGGCTTTTCCTCGCCTCAACATGGCAAGCTACTGGATTTATTTGTTGGGTGGCCTGATCATGTGTGCGTCATTCTTCCTTGAGTCTGGCTCTGCCAAGTCGGGTTGGACCAACTATTCTCCGCTTGCGGGATTTGCCGATGGGCAAGTGGTGAACCAATGGTTGGCAGGCCAAACCCAATGGTTGATTGGCCTAGTTTGCCTCATCACGTCATCGCTCTTAGGGTCGGTTAATTTCATCACGACCATCATCAACCTTCGGGTGCGTGGCATGACCTGGATGCGGATGCCATTTTTTGTCTGGGCGATGTTGGTGACGGGTTTCCTTCTGCTCCTCGCATTCCCTCCGCTTGAAGCCGCTGGCATCATGCAGTTGATGGACCGCGTGATGCACTCGTCGTTTTTCATGCCTTCCGGGCTGTTCACCAAGAGCGAAGGGTTGGCGGATCTCTCGGGTGGTGGTTCACCGCTGTTGTTCCAGCACTTGTTCTGGTTTCTTGGGCACCCTGAGGTCTATGTGCTTCTCCTGCCTGCCTTTGCCTGCGTGAGTGAAATCATTCCTGCGAATAGCCGCAAGCCGCTTTGGGGTTACAAGTCGATGGTCTACTCGGTCCTCCTCCTTGGGTTCCTCTCGTTCGTGGTCTGGGCTCACCACATGTACATGACGGGCATGGGGGCTGCGGTCTCGACCTTCTTCCAAACGACCACGGTTTTGATCTCGGTGCCTTCGGTGGTGATTATCACGGCGATGCTGATCTCGCTGTGGGGTGGATCGATCCGCTTTACCCCTCCGATGATGTGGGCCTGCGCATTCATTCCGATGTTTGGAATCGGTGGCCTCACGGGCTTGCCACTCGCATTCAATTTGGCTGACCTCCACCTTCACGACACCTACTATGTGATCGGTCACTTCCACTATGTGGTGGCACCTGGGATTTTGTTTGGATTCTTTGCAGGGATTCACCACTGGTATCCCAAGATGACCGGCCGTTACATGGGCAAGACCCTCAATCATCTCCATTTCTGGCCCAGCCTGATCTGCATGAACTTGATTTTCTTCCCAATGTTGGTGCAGGGGATGGCAGGGTTTCATCGCCGCTGGTACAATGGTGGAGATGCCTACCTCGCTAAGGCTGCCGACAGTGTGAATATCTTCGGCAATACGGTGGTGCAGCACATCGACATGAACATCATCATGTCCATGGGCGCTTGGACGATGGCGCTTTTCCAAATTCCATTTATCATCAATCTCTTCACCGCCTGGAAGTTTGGTAAGAAGGCCGAGGGTGACAATCCTTGGGAGGCGACAACTCTTGAGTGGGCGACACCAACACCTCCAGGACATGGCAATTTCTTGAAGGAACCAGTCACTTATCGCGGGCCATACGAATATAGCCGCCCCGATTGCGATGCCGACTTCCTGCCACAGTGGATTGAGCCAAAGCACCTCGATTCTTCTGAGAAGTCACCAGGCGGTCACTGATCATCGAATTCAATTCTCCACCTCATTTTCAGCGGTTCTAAACCTCACTAGCCTCACATTTTCAAATGGAAATTCCATACGTCGTCACTCCTCGAAAGGATACCGGGCTCTTCAACTCGAAGATCGCCATCTGGTTGTTCCTTGCCTCTGAAGTCATGCTCTTCGGTGGTTTCTTCTCGGCATACGTGTTCCTGCGTCTCGGCGCAGACTATCCATGGCCTGAGCGGACGCTCCCTGTGCTTCCAGGTTTGATCAATACGTTCGTGCTGATTGGTTCCTCGGTCACGGTGGTCTTCGCATGGGCATCATTGAAGCTGCGCGAATGGCGCAAGTTCCAGTTGTTCATGGGGATTACCGTGGGCTGCGCGGCGATATTCATGGTACTCAAGGGCATCGAATACAACGTGAAGCTTCATCACCAAGCCTTGAAGTTGAAGGACTATTCGGTAGTTGAGGGGCACCTTGGTGTTGAGTCGGAAGATGGAAAACCCGTGCTCGATCACAAAGGAAGCACGATCGAGGAGAATCTTATTTTGGTGGAGGCATCGAAGCTGACTTTTGACACGGTCCGTTTTTACAAGCCATGGGTTGAAGAACTCGCAGCCCAAGCTGAGCATCATCATTCGAAGGTGGTCCTAGCGGCGGACGTCACTGCGATCACCAAAGTGGGCCAGCCCGCAGAGGTAATCGCCAAGTCAGGTGAGCCTCTTTCCGTGGAGCTTCTCAATCGAATCCAGGCTGCGCATCTCGCAGCTCGGAGCCACAATGCAGCCAACCGCACCGAAGCGCTTCGCTCTGAGTGGGTGACCGCCAAAGCCGCGAATCCAGGCAAAAAGGGATGGCAAATTGCCTCCGGGGTGAACATCGACACGGCCGCATTGGCTCCAACATTGCTTGGTGAAATTGCGGCAGTCTCGTTCTCGGTTAATCCACCTGCGAAGTTTGATTTCCATCCGCGGGATATTAAGGCCGCGAAGGATCAGTCCAGACTTCGTGATGACACGGTGGTCGACGGGGAGCTTCTTGAAAGCCCGATGGTATTCCATCACATCGACGCGATCGATTTCCAACACTTGGTCATGAAGGCCAAAGAGAAGGGGATTGATCCTGAGGTCGCTATTGAGAATTCATGGCTTATGAAAAATAGCGCCTTCGTGAGAGATGCGTGGGCATGGCACCAGGGCGAGATCAAGAAACTGAGTGCAGAGCTGCTTCAAGCGCATGGCGTCGGCAAGGACGGCAAACCCCGCTACGTGCCGACTCACAAGGAGCTCTATCGGATCGGCTGGAAGGACTTGGCGAAAATGGCGGAGGATCATGGTCGAGCAAAGCTCTCGGGTGCTGATGCAGCGAAGGAAGAATTCTTTGGCCCAAATTATGAGGCTCGGGGCGATGAGACATTCCCTGGATTCTCGGTGCCGCGTGAGCAGGTCGGATTTGCTTCAAAGTTCACGCCCGCTTGGAATACCTATTATGCCATCTACTTCACCATTACTGGTCTCCATGGTCTTCACGTGATTGGTGGCGCGCTGGTGCTTGCATACTACTTGTTTTTCGGAAAGAAGATGTACCTATCGAATCCAGAGTGGCTTGCCAATCGCGTCGAAGTCGGAGGCTTGTTCTGGCACTTTGTTGACCTTGTCTGGATCTTCGTATTCCCGATTTTGTATTTGATGTAACTTAGACGACCTCACTCAGAACCTTTCGATCCCATGGCTGATACCCCTGAAGCAATCAAGAAATCCGTCCGAACCTACATGTTCGTTGGTGCTATTTTATTCGTAGGTACCATCGTCACCGTTTTGGTGGCTACAGTGCCTTGGCTCGATTTCGGCCACCATGGATTTGACGCCATGGACTGTATCCTCGGTTTGACGATCGCGACCTTCAAAGCGTCGCTGGTTGCATTCATCTTCATGCACCTTAACCACGAGAAGAAAGCGGTTTACTGGCTTTTTGCTTCAGGGCTTTGCATGGTTTGTAGTCTTGCGGGTCTAACCGCCCTTGCGCTTGGTGATCCGATCTTCGATAAGTTCTTCTACTCGGGCCACTGAGAATTTTCACCCAACCACTGCCATGTCACTCAAAGGTTTTCACATCGTTTTCGTATCGGTTTCGACACTTCTGTGCGTGTTCTTGGCATTGTGGGCTTTCGTGTTGGCACCTGAGCCCTCCGCTGTTGCAACGGGACTCGGGTTCGTGGGATTGATCGGTGCCATTTCAATGCCGGTGTATGGGGTTTATTTTTATCGGAAAATTAACCGCGCTCAAATTTGAAATTCAAGAGAGCAATCTAATCGATCCTAACATTCATGAACTTCACTCCAGCCATTCTTAGCTGCTCTACCTGCCGAGTCACCATGATCGATGGCGGAGGCGATGCTGCAGGGTGGTCGATTTTCTTTTTGCTCATCGTGATTTTGGCGATGATTGGCGGTATTTCTTTTTTCATGATTCGCCTCGTTCGCCGAGAGAAGGCGCACTTTGACCCCACGCTTTCTGACGACTACGTAAACCCCAACGCTTCGCGCTGAGAGTTATTTTAAAAGCATTTTTCAAACTCGAATTTCATCCATATGAGTCCCTCAAAATTCCTAGGCATTCCTGAAAATTTCTCAGCGCATGGTGGTCAGGTTGATCACATGATTGACGTGGTCCACTGGTTCATGATCGCGCTGTTCGTGGGGTGGACCTTGTTTTTCTTCTACTGCATTTTTCGGTTCTGGCACAAGAATAACCCAAAGGCCTCCTATGAGGGGGTGAGGAGCCATCTTTCAAGCCACTTGGAAGTGGGCGTGATCATCATCGAGGCAGTGTTGCTTCTTGGTTTTGCATTTCCACTCTGGGCCGAGCGCGTTGATAGCTGGAAGGCGGTGCAGAACTTGAATCCGCTGCGCGTCCGTGTGGTGGGTTGGCAGTTCGGATGGACTTACCATTACCCAGGTGCGGACAACAAGTTTGGACGCCACGATCCAGCGCTGATTTCTGGCTCTAATGAGCTTGGTATTGACTACACTGACCCGAATGCCCTCGATGACTTCACCAGTCCAATCCTCAAGTTGCCGGTGAACAAGCCAGTGGTTCTCAACATTGGCACCAAAGATGTGATTCATAACTATTGCATCGTTCCGATGCGGATCCAGCAGGACGCGATCCCAGGTCGTGAAATCCCGATGTGGTTCACCCCGGTGAAGACCTTAGAGACTTTTGTGGTTTGCGCGCAGCTTTGTGGTGAAGGCCATGGGAACATGGTTGGGTCGATGGAGGTTTTGCCGAAGGATCAGTTTGGAACTTGGTTTAGTTCGCAAACCGATGCCGCGCTCAAGGCGAATAGCCCGAAGCCAGCGCCCGCAGCGACCGCAAAGAACTAGGTTTTTTGCGTGGCAGATATCACTGAGATCGATCGTGAGGATTTTAGGAATCTTCTGATTGAGATTGGTAAGACTCGGATTCCTTTTGGAAAGTTTGGCATCAAGTTTTATCCCCCAAGCGGTGTTCCGATCATGGATTTGCCGCCGGAGTATTTGAGCTGGTTTCAAGAGCGTGGCTTTCCAAAAGGCCGATTGGGCGAGTTGATGGCCCAAGTTTGTGAAATCAAGGCAGTCGGAATGGATTCCGTGTTCGATCCGCTACGGAGTGCAAATGGTGGGCGATTCCGCTTACGCCCCGTTCGAAGCAAGTCGTTTGATTTCGAGTAGCACCACAAAAGCATGCAGGTTTCGGTGGGGCGGCGTGAAAAAGGGATCGACCTTTGCTCGTGGAGTTTCAGAATTCGGCCATGACCGATCGCGAAGATCTTAAGAACCTCTCTCTGCTCGGGAAAGCGGAGACCCGCCTTCCTGCGAGCCCCGATGAGGCGAGATTGGAAATTTTCCCCAACCAGCGCCCAGGTCGTCGATACTGGATTACGCTGAATTGCCCTGAATTTTCGTCGTTGTGCCCAGTCACCGGCCAGCCTGACAGTGCGAAGATCGTGATCCGCTATGTGCCTAACCAGGTTTGTGTGGAAACCAAGAGTCTGAAGTTCTACCTTGCGTCGTTTCGCAATCAACCGGCGTTCAACGAGGAGATCGTCAACCGGATTTTGGATGATCTGGTGGCTGCGATGGCACCCGCCGAGTTGGTGGTGCGCGGTGAGTTTGCGCCACGGGGTGGCATTCAGTTGACGACGGAGGCCACGTATCCCGATTCGATTTCTGCGCGACCATGAAAGTCTGTCTGTTGCTGAGTGGCGGCATGGATTCGGTGGCCGCTCTGCATGCGGTGCTGGGGTAGCATGAGGTGGTGGCGTGCCTTTCATTTGATTACGGGTCGAAGCACAACGCGCGGGAGATTCCGTTTGCGAAATTGCATGCGGAGCGTGCGGGAGTCACCCATCAGGTGATTTCATTAGATTTCATGAATCGGTTGTTCAAGTCCGATCTGCTGCAGGCCGGTGGCGAGATCCCTGACGGCCACTATGCGGAGGAATCGATGAAGCAAACGGTTGTGCCGTTCCGAAACGGCATCATGTTGGCGATCGCCGCAGGATATGCGGAGAGCATCGATGCGGAAGGGTTGGTGATTGCTGCGCATTCGGGCGATCATGCGATCTATCCGGATTGTCGTGAGCCCTTCATGCAAGCGATGGCCACTGCCATGAGCGAGGGGACTTATGCGCGAATTCAATTGCTGCGACCATTCATTGCCACCGACAAAGCTGGGATTGCCAAGCGTGGCTTCGAGCTTGGAGTGGATTTCTCGGAGACTTGGTCGTGTTACAAAGGCGGTGAGATTCATTGTGGGGTATGCGGGACCTGCGTTGAGCGCCGTGAGGCGTTTTTGCTGGCGGGATTGCAGGATCCGACCCATTACGAGCAAACTCCAGATTTACCCATTTTGCGATAAAGATTCAAATAGGCGTTCAAATCCATCTCGTTTTCATTTATTGTCGCGCCTATCGTTCGAAACATTACTCCATCCTTCATGCCATACCGAATCTGCAAATCGCTCGAGGTTGAGAATGGTCACATGCTCAGCAAGCATCCCGACAAGTGCCAGTTTCCACACGGCCACACGCGGAAGATCGAGTTCGTGCTGGAGGCTGATGAGCTTGACGGCAACGAAATGGTCTGTGATTTCAAGATGATTAAAGAGGCGGTCGGTGATTGGTTAGAAACATTTGATCATGCGATGTGCATGAACACCGCGGATCCCGCTTACGCCGATTTTAAGGAGCGTTACGGCGACAGAGTGATTGGATTTGATCACCAAGATCCGACGACCGAACTGATGGCGCGCACGATTTTTGATCATACGGTGAAATCATTGGTTGCGTATGCGGCTCGTGCCGACGCTCCATACCGACTCGCACCCGGTGTGCGCCTCGTCCGCGTTAGAGTTTGGGAGACCTCATCCTCATGGGCGGAATACGAACATTCTCATTGAATCATGCCTAACCAGAATTCTTCATTACCGGACATCCAAGCGACTCCTGACACCCGTGGGATCGCGATTGACCAAGTGGGGGTCTCGGACCTGCGCTACCCGATCCAAGTGCTGGACCAGGAAGGTAGACCATTCCCAACGGTCGCAAAAATCTCCATGTCGGTGCATTTGCCGCATCATTTCAAGGGTACTCACATGAGCCGTTTCCTTGAGGTGCTCAGTCAACACGAGGGCGAAGTGACGATGCGGACGCTGCCAGAAATTTTGCATGATCTCAAAAAACGCTTAGATGCAGAGGAAGCGCACATTGAGGTGGCATTCACGTATTTCGTAACGAAGAAAGCACCGGTTTCCGGGGCGGCGGCGAAGGTTGGGTGCGATTGTGTGTTCAAAGGAAAATCGAATGGTACGGTCGATGACTTCGTTCTGTGCGTGACCGTTCCGGTGACCACGCTTTGCCCGTGCAGCAAGGAGATCAGTGAATATGGCGCGCACAATCAGCGTGGGTATGTGACCTTGGAGGTTCGACCCAAGGCGACCGCTAGTGGCTGGGAATTGATCCTCATCGAGGATCTGATCGAGATCGCCGAGAAATCGGGGTCTGCGCCGCTTTATGCGCTTTTGAAACGCACCGACGAACGCTTCGTGACGATGCAGGCTTATGACAATCCGGTCTTCGTTGAAGATGTGGTTAGAAACGCTGCGGCGCTTCTGCGTGCTGACAAGCGGGTTTCCTCATTCTCGGTGAAGGCGGTGAATCATGAGAGCATTCATGATCACAATGCATTTGCGACGATCGTCGGACACGCTGCCGAATAGCCCCATATCTGATTGAACCCGATCATCCCGCCGGAAGTTCTGTTGGACGCCTACGCGCAGGGAATCTTTCCCATGGCGGAGGATGACGAGATCCTTTGGTTTTCGCCCCAACGGCGCGGGCTGATTCCGTTAGATGAGCGATTTCATGTGCCGCATGGTTTGCTTCGTGGCCTGAAACGCAAGCCGTTCGAGATCCGTTGGAATACGGTATTTCGCGAGGTCATGCTGGGCTGCGCCACGCGGGAGGAGACATGGATCGATGAGGCGATCCTAGGAAGTTACTGCGCTCTTCACGAGGCCGGATACGCGCATTCGGTCGAGTGCTGGGATTCGGATGGCCTGCAGGGTGGGCTTTACGGGGTCTCGCTGCGCGGAGTGTTCTTTGGGGAGAGCATGTTTTCAAGGAAGACCGATGCCTCAAAGATTGCGTTGGTTGCCTTGGTTGATCGGTTACGGGAAAGGGGATTTGCCCTTTTGGATACGCAGTGGATGACCCCGCACCTGCGGCAATTCGGCGGCTATGAGCTCTCGCGAGAGGAATACCATCTCGCGCTGGCCAAGGCGCTGGAGATCGATGCGGCGCTTTGATTCTGCGGAGAATTTCTGGGAGGTCAGGTGTTTCGCTCGGGTTCTTCTTGTTTCGTTTGCCAGCACCCTTGGTTTAGGGAAGGGTGTTGCTTTATGAAAATGCACCGCATCCTCGCAGAGGCAGCCTCTAACATCGCCAAATCGGTTTTTCGTGAGCACAAGGTTCTGGATCACGAGTTGGCGGCCGCGTTTGAGGAGAACCCGAAGTGGGGGAAACGGGACCGCAGCTTCATCGCGGAGACCGTGTTTGAGGTCGCTCGATGGCGGCGTGCGCTTGGATTTCTTGTGGAGAGTGAAGAGACCACCGCGCTCTGTGCGGCCCAATGGGTTCGCATGGGTTTCGAGATTCCCGACTGGTGGGTCTACAACGGCCGGTCCGCTGATGAAATCAAGGCACGCGAGGAGGAATTGAATTTACAACCTCGAGCGGTGAGGGAGTCGATTCCTGATTGGTTGGATGAACTTGGTGTCTCGGAGCTCGGCAGCACTTGGGACATGG
>CAILVZ010000007.1 GCA_903837825.1 Akkermansiaceae bacterium
CGAAGCCCGCACCAACGAAGCCCTTCTCCTGGCAATTGGAGACGCGCTCTCACAGGTAACCCAAAAAGACGCCACCAATTGGTTTACTCACTGCGGCTACAGTTTTATTTAAAATGCTCTAAACCTCGAAATGAAATGGCGACATCTTAAGAAATCTTCATTCAAAAATCCTTGCCGAGTAAGCGCCTACGCCCAAGTATCAGGCCGTGAATCCTGCCAACCTCTTCAAACACGATACAGATACGACCAATCTAGCTCTCGGTGAGATTCTATTCAACCAAGGGGAAGCCGGAGACTGCATGTATGTACTGCTCGAAGGCGCCATGGACATCATCGTAAACGAGGAGGTTGTTGAAAAATCCACCAGCGGCTCTTTGCTGGGCGAAATGGCACTCATCGACAAATCACCTCGGGCTGCAACGGTCGTCGCAACTGAACCGTGCCGCCTCGCCAAGGTGGATGAAAGACGCTTCAATTTCATCATTCAGAACAATCCATTCTTCGCGAAGCACGTGATGCAGGTACTCGTGAATCGAGTCCGCCAAATGGGCCAATTGCGCAGCACCTCCGCCGAATAACTGCCGCCCCTCATGCCGTGAAGCGGGCGGCCATGGCATCCGTAAGAGCCTTGAAAAGCTCTGGCTGAGACTCAACTAGACGCTTGAATCGCTCGCGGCTCAGACTAAGGCAACTGGTGTAAGATAACGCCTCGATTGAAGCCGTGCGCGCAACAGATTTCATAAGAGCAATTTCTCCGAAATGATCTCCGTCGCTTAGAACCGCAAACTCGACGTCACGTCCTTCAGAGTCCTTTTTGAGAACCTTCAGGTTGCCGCGCACCGCAATGTAAAATTTATCACCTTGTGCTCCCTCTTGAATAATTCTGACACCTGGCTCAAAAGCCTCTGAGTCAAATTGATCTGCTAGATCAGCGAGAACCTGAAGTTCAAGACTAGAAAAGATAGGTATTAATCGGAGTCGCTCTGGCGTAATTTTAGCACTGCCCTCAGAACTGATCATAAATCCATTCTGCTTGTCCCACATTGTACGGTAGAACCCATCCATCGCAATGAGCTCATGGTGATTCCCCTCCTCGATTAGTTTTCCCTTATGGAGAACCAAGATTTTATCAAAATCCCTCGAAGTGGCAAGACGATGGCTCACTAGGATAACCGTTCGCCCACCAGTGAGCTCGATGAAGGTTTCATTGATAGCAGCTTCATTGATAGGATCGAGCATCGACGTTGGCTCATCCAAGAAAAGCAACGGTGGGTCGTGAGCAAAGGCCCTTGCGATCGCAATCCGTTGGCGCTGGCCACCGGAAAGAGAACTCCCACGGTCATTGATGACAGTTTCATAACCGAGTGGAAGCTGGGTGATGAAATCATGAATTCCCGCCATTTTAGCAGCGTCATGAAGTTTCTCATCGCATATACTATCCGCGCCATACCGGATATTTTCAGCGATCGTCCCTCGTAAAACATGAGTTTCCTGGAGCACCATGCTGCTGTGGCGACGGACTGACGTGACTGACGCAAGATCCAAGTTGATGCCATCATAAAAAATAGATCCCGCGTTGGGTTCTATAATTCGCATGATCAGCTTCAGCAGCGTGCTCTTTCCAGATCCGCTGGTCCCAACAATGGCCACTGAACTCCCTTTCTTGATTGTAAAGCTGATGCCATCAAGAGCCAATTGGCTGGAGCCATATCCAAAACTCACATTCTTAAAAACGATTTCGCTTTTCAACGGATAAAGCTCAACCGAATCATGACGATCTCCGGCAATCTCTTCCTCCGACAAAAGCTTTTGGATTCGCTTATAGGGTCGAAGCGCGTTGATGAATGTGGTATAATTTTTTGCTGACTTAGCCGAACCGTCGGCAACCTTGCGCAAAAGAGCAAAACAACCAATAAATGATCCAGCGGTCAAAGCACCTTTCATCGTAATAATCGCACCGACAATGACGATCACCGCAAGACTTGCGTTAACTCCATAATCCGAAAAAACTGGCGTGATATTGCTACAGTATGAGTAGTCTGAAGATGTCTTTGTGTAACTGTCATTTGAAAGTTCAAACCTTTTTTTGACATGGACTTTATCATTAAATGCCCGGATTAATAACCAAGAATTAATAAAATCACTTACGACCATCAGCATGCTATTTTTTTGCTGCCGGCTTTCACTGTTTAACCTATCCTCTTTAGGCCCTAAAATTGAATTCGCAGAAAACCCGATCGGGATTAGAATACCTGCTGAAACCGCGAGACGCCAGTCGATGAAAAAAATGGTTACTAGACATCCTATGGTAATAAGGACGCTTTCTAACAGTGATGGCAAAGCACGCGTCAGCGAGTTTTCCAACTTATCCATATCGTTTGAAAAACGCGAGAGCAGGTCCACCGAATCGACACCTGAATAGAAAGCAAAAGATAGGCTGTGAAACTTGGAGACCATCTGAGAACGCAAATCGCTCAGAATCCGCCCCCCAACGCGAGCCATGTATTTCGTCTGAATGTAAGC
>CAILVZ010000008.1 GCA_903837825.1 Akkermansiaceae bacterium
CGACATCTGCTTGAAGTCGGAGAAGGCCCAGTAGGCCTCGAGCATCGTGAACTCGGGATTGTGACGACGAGAGATGCCCTCGTTGCGGAAACTGCGATTGAGTTCGAAGACTTTTGGGAATCCGGCGACCAGAAGACGCTTCAGGTAGAGCTCGGGGGCGATCCGCAGGAAGAAATCCATGCCGAGCGCGTTGTGGTGCGTCTCAAACGGACGGGCCGCTGCCCCACCCGCGACGTCGTGGAGCATCGGCGTTTCCACCTCAAGAAACCCACGATCTTGAAGAAAGCGGCGGATTTCTGCGATCATCAGCGAGCGCTTCACAAACAGCGCGGCGCTGTCGGGATTCCCCATCAAATCAAGATGACGCTTGCGATACTTGATTTCCCGATCCGCCACGCCGTGCCACTTGTCTGGCATCGGCCGCAAGGACTTGGAAAGCACGGTGAACTTGTCCAACTTGATCGTTGGCTCGCCAGTCTTGGTCAGGAAAGTTTCTCCCTCGATCCCAATCCAGTCACCACGATCCAGGCATTTCCATGCTGCGGCTTCGGTTTCTCCGAGGTTTTTGATGCTGACGTACCCTTGAATCGTCCCATGGACGTCGGCGAGTTGGAAAAAACAGGATTTACCCATGTCACGCAGCGCGGTGATGCGACCCGCCACTTTCACCTGGAGTCCCTCAGCAAAATTCGCGCGGAGATCGGCTGGGGTAATCGAAACCTCAAACCGAGCGCCAAACGGATCAATGCCAAGTTCGCGGAGTTTTCCAAGTTTCTCGCGGCGAACGGCGATCAGTTCTGCTTCGGTGGATTGCGGCGGTTGCGGGGTGACGGCTTCACTCATGTCGGAAGGGAAATTGCGCCGCAAGCGAGCAACCCGCAAGCGTCGAAACGAAATCAACCCGATGATTTTGGATTTTCACCCCTGCAAGCCCCCGTTCGGCCGGTGTGGGCGAGGTTCACCTGTCCGAGGCACTGTCCCGCAAATACCCGAATGCCCCCAGCGAGTGGTGTTGGCAATACCTCTTAGCCTCAGCCACCCTCTGTCCTCACCCCCGCACCGGCAAGATCGTCCGCCATCATCTCCATGAAGCATCCATGCAGCTTCAGTTCAAAAATGCCGTGAGAAAGGCAGCCTTCCAGATTGCTCTTGGCACTTCCTTCGTAGACGCGTAACTTGCGCAATATGAATGGAATTTCCACAAATATGCCTTCCGGGCTGCCTTTGCCCTGTAACAACCGCGCGCGGTTGTTACAGGACAAATGCCGCATGCTACTTATTAACACTGTTAGCCAAAAAACCAAAAGAAATGCGAATCATACTACTCATGGGGTTCATCACCTCTTCAATCCTTAACGCGCAGACTCCAGAAGAGGTTTTCGCCCTCGGCAAGCAAATTGAAGCGGCCTGGATAGCAAATACAAATCAGGCTTTTGACGCACTCTATTGCAAGACAGATGCCGACCAGAGTAAGATCGACGGCGGAGTTTCAGGTTGGATTGCGAATCGAACTTTTAAGAAGGATTCAAAGATTCGAATCGTGAGATTTCTGAGCAAATCTGACATAGAAAAGCTCGCTGATCCCAAGAATGGTGATCCGAGTGCACCACGATACAAGGAATACCTAGACGGATTGACCAAACCGGTCTTGATGAACGGTAATTCCTATATTCAGAACATTCCTTCGGTTGGCCTGCTTGAGGTCGAGATCACCTATTTGCCAAGTGGAAGCCTCACTAAATTCATTTCGATTGGTAAAAGCGCCGACGGAAAGTTGCTCATGACCACTCTCAAAAGAGGCTAACAAGTCGAGCCACGGCAACCACCACTAGCCGCCGTGTCAACAACATCACACGTAATATGAACCTCCACCCCCGTCTCAACGCCCGATCCCGCTAGTTGCGGTGCGTGCTCTTTGACGTTCGCCCATCTAACAGCCCCACTCGCCATGAGTCCCAGAAGTGAAGTTCTTGTCCCCCTGCTGTGGATTGCGCGGTCACTTGGGGTAGCTCTTGCCTTATTCGTGATTGCTGGCGGCATCTTGACTATCGCCATTCCAGTTGAGCTGGCGACCCCCGTTAGCTCTGCACAGAAGTTTATCACGCAGCCGCCCAACTCACTCATGTTGTTTGGCTGCTTCCTGATCCCATTCAGGTGGCTTCGGCCACCGTGGCTATTTTTCATCGCCTTTGTCGGTCTCATTGCGGCTTCCGTTGTTCTTGTTTGGTCCAGCGTCTTCATTTTTCGCTTTCAGCAGACTCAGATTCCTACTTACCTGCCATCTCATGTGGAGGAAGTGGCACTATCCGGACTTGTGTGTTTGTTGCAGCCCATTGCAGTGTATCTGCATCGTCGAGCGAGTGTTGTGCCACCTGACACTTTAACCAGCGCAGCAGCATGACCAGACCACCGCAGATCAGCGGCCACTTAAGGGCGAACAAAACGGATGCAGGCAACGGCTCGAAGGCTATCTGTCGTGTCAGCAACCTCTTGCGCTCGCCGTCGCCTGATCCGAGACGTAGGCAGAAAGTGGAGATGGGCTTAGGATCAGTCGCACCAATCAGCCACGCCGAATTTCTGACTCATGTTGGCCGCCACAATCGATGAGAGTGGTCGTTTACCACCCGAAGGTGTGAGCGGAGGTCCGGGCATTCCTCGATCAGTACGATGCGATCCCATCGGATCTTGGTGATTTATTTTGGAAGACCGCGCCCATGCACGCCACGTCCCATTCAGGCATGCTTCCTAAGATTCGCTCGATCAAGAATGACTGAATCTCAAATCGACATCGGGATGGACAAAAACCTGGCCCGCCAAACCAGCCACCGAATTTACGAGAAGGCAGCTCCCGACCGGCCGCGTTTCGAATCCATCCACCAAACCGGGACAGAATGACGGGGTTTCCGACGCATTTCTGCCAAACTCACCCGGCGTGACACTCCATCCTGGCCAACCCGGAAAATCCAGTGCCCCGGAGAATCTCATGAAATCAAAAGAATCTCCACCAAGTCAGGACCTTCCACCCTGTCCGCCAATTCCGCCAAAATTCCCATAGCGAAAGGGGCTCCCCAATGCTACTTCTTCTTGCGGATGTTCGAAGTCAGAGAGAAACCAGACATGATCGAGCGCGCCTTGCTGGTGCGATTTTACTCGGATACCCGCGAGGCGACCGAGGCAGAATCCCTGCTCGAGGAACTCGCCGAACTCGTCCAAACCCTCGGCGTGACGGTGGTGGAGTCGGTCCTCTGCCGCATCCGAGAAAAAAATAAGAAATTCCTCTGCGGCAGCGGCAAAGCCGAAGAAATGGTCGAGCTCGCCCGCGCCCACGAGTGCGACGTGATCGTGATCGACAATGGCCTTGCCCCATCCCAACAACGCGAGTGGGAGAAACTTGCCGATCTCTGCGTGATCGACCGTGAGGAAGTCATTCTCGATATTTTCGCCAAACGGGCGCAAACCAAGGAGGCTCGACTCCAGGTGGAACTCGCCCGCATGCAATACGCCCTCCCACGCCTCGCACGGATGTGGGGGCACCTCGACCGCGAATCCGCAGGCTCTGGTGGCGGCGCAGGCGGCGGTGCCTCCCGAGGCATGGGCGAAAAACAAATCGAAGTGGACCGCCGACTGGCATACCAGACGATCGACCGCGCAAAACGAGAGATCGAGGTGGTCCGCCAGCAGCGAAAAACCCAACGCAAAGAACGCGAGAAATTCGCCACGCCCCATGCCGCCATCGTGGGATACACGAACGCAGGAAAATCCACCCTCCTCAACATCCTCAGCGGTGCCGACGTGATGGCGAAGGACATGCTGTTCGCCACGCTCGACACCACCACCCGCCGAATCGAACTCCCCGATGGTCAACCACTCCTCATCACGGACACCGTCGGATTCGTGCGGAATCTTCCGCACCGACTCGTCGAGGCATTCAAGGCCACCCTCGAAGAAGCCACCCTCGCGGATTTTTTAATCCACATACTCGACGCAACCTCTCCCGAAATCGAACGACTGCACGATACCACGCTTGAGGTGCTCAAAGAACTCGGCGCCGAGGACAAGGAAATCATCACGGTCCTCAATAAAATTGATTGCATCACGAATCCATTCGAATTGATCGCCCTCGAAAAGAAATATCCGCACGCACTGCACGCGTCGGCGGTGACCGGCCTGGGGCTCGAAGAGTTGTTAGCCACTTGCAGCGAAGTGCTCTCCCACCGAGTTCAACAGAAAGATTACAGGATCCCACAGCAACGCGCGGATCTCGTCAGCCTCCTGCACCGCGAGGCGAAGGTCATCGCGACCGACTACGAAGGAGACGACATCCTCGTCACGGCGGTAGTTCCGGCAACCATCGCGGGTCGACTCGAAGCATTTGCTACCATTCCCGCATAGTTTTCGCACTTCTTCCCCATGCTCCGGCTTGTCTCTTTCATTTCCACCCTTTTCGTCGCGCTTGCGTGCGGTGAAACGACCCCCATCACGGAACCCAAACCCTGCGAAACCAAACCCAGCGGTGAGGATGCCGTCCGCCTCCAGATTTTCCTCGATGAAGCAAAATTCGGCCCTGGCGTGATTGATGGCCGGCCCGGAACCTTCACCGAACTCGCGGTGCAATCATGGAATGAGGCGAATGGCCACCCGCTCGCAGACTGGGTCGCCGCAAATACCGAAGCTCGCAAGGCGGTGCCGAACCCGCTCGCGACCGCCATCGTCCCCGATTGCGCGACGGATTGGGTGAACGAAGACCTCCCAACCAAAGTTGAACTGCAGGCGAAGTGCAAACGCATGAGCTACCGAAGCCTCGGGGAATTCATGTCGGAGCGCTATCACACCGATGTGGATTACCTGATCCTTCTGAATGGCGAAGCAAGGATCGAGAAACTCAAACCACACGATGCCATCAAGGTCCCGAACGTCCGGCCCTTCATGATCGAGAGTCTAACTGGTGCCATGTACAAGACCGACGAAGCCATGAGCCAACGCCATGCCGTGGTCGACACCAAGATCAACCAAGTCCGCATCTTCGAAGCTGCCCCAGCCGCACGACGAGTTGCCGAACCTGGATCCGAAGCAAGCGCTCCCACTCATCCCAATCGAGGGCTCATTGCCTCATTTCCCATCACCCCAGGCGAAGACCGATTCCTAAAATTTGGAACATGGTCTGTTAGAAACTCGGTGGAACTTCCCTACTGGCGCTACGATCTCAAACTTCTGGAAACCGGCAAACGCAGCAGTGAGTCGGAAGCACTCAACATCCCACCCGGTCCGAACAGCCCAGTTGGAGTCTTCTGGTGCGGACTCACGAAGCCGGGCGTTGGCATGCATGGCACTCCCAACCCAGAAACCATCGGCCGCGCACGCAGCCATGGATGCATTCGCATGGCGAACTGGGATGCCGTCCGCCTCCCCACCCTCGTCCGCCCCGGAACGACCGTAGAAATCCGTTAGAATCACCACGATGAAACCACTCTTCAAGCCAGTGGTTGTGTTGTCATTGCTCGTGGTAGCTTCGGTAGTTGTCTCAAGATCCCTCCCCGACCATCTGATCCAAAAATCGCTGCGGCTCTGGCACTCTAACCAAAAAGTCGCTCAGGTCTTCGAACAGTCCATTTCTCGAAGCCAGTTGGAACGAGCGATCAGGGAGCAACTTTGGGCCCACGGGAGGTCATTAGAATCCCTAACTGAAACTGAGCTCACCGCCTCGATAAATTCGACACTCGATGATCTCGTAGACCACGCCGTTCTCGCCCACGAGGTCTCGGTCATGCGACCGCCGCTGCGACTAACCGATCATGAATTGGAAGGGCGCATCTCTCAATTCGCCCAACGATTTGAAAACAAGTCCGCGCTGGAAGCCGCAATGAGAGCTCAAGGCATCGCGAATCCCAAGGCGCTCGCCGATCACCTCGCCTCTCAGATCCGTCAGGAAAAATTCATTGAAGCACGCATCGCCCCCGCGATCCACGTGTCCGAGGAGGAAGCCCGATCATGGTATAATGCCAACCCGGAGTCGATCACCATCCCCGAGCGGATCCAGGTCCGCCACCTGTTCCTCCCGACGCTCGACCATCCGGCAGAAACCGCAAGACAGACACTCGCAGCCGCCCTTCAAAGACTTTCCGCAGGCAGCGCGAACTTCGCTCAACTCGCCCGCGAAATCAGCGAGGACCCTGCAACCCAAAATTCCGGCGGCGAACTCGATTGGATGACCCGCGACCGCTTGCCCGCCGATTTAGCTCAAGCGGTATTTCTATTAGGCCTGCACCAACCCACCCTAGTCGAAAGCCACCTCGGTTGGCACCTCATCGAGATAACGGGCCGCAAGCCGTCAGAAGCCCGACCATTCGATCAAGCACTGCCAGAGATTCTCGCCGCGCTTGAGACAATCAAGCGCCAAAATGCGACCCTCGAAGTCCGGAAGTCGCTACGCCGATCCGCAGCACCCATGATCGAGATTGATCCTAGAGCTCTCGCATCTTTCGTTCTGGAGATCCTGCACGATTGACATCGCTCGGCGTTTTGAAAGAATTCGCCCATGTACGAAACCTCCGGAAAATTGAAATGGATCGGCTCCACCCAATCCTTCCCCAGCGGCTTCAGCAAACGCGAGTTCGTGGTAACGACCGCTGCAGACAAATACCCGCAAGACCTGAAATTTGAAGTCGTGAAGGACAAGTGCCCCGTACTCGATGAGTACGAGATCGGCCAAGATGTTCAAGTCAACTTCGACATCCGGGGCAACGAGTACAACGGCAAGTATTACGTCAATCTCGCCTGCTGGAAACTTCAAGCCGCTGGAGCAAGCTCCCCAAGCCCCTCGAAAAAGTCAGCCACCCCCTCATCATCGGGCGGAGAGCCATCGCTTCAGGATCTTCGCGACGATGGTGACTTCGACGACGAGCCGCCGTTTTAATCGATCCACTCAACCATCATTCGGCGGGTCGATCTCGATGCGGTAGCGCGGAATCGTGGGGTCAACCTCTTGGCTCCATGCGTCAATCCCGCCAAGGAGCCCAAACGTTTGGTGCAATCCATGACCTCGGAACCACGCAACTTGGTCGAGCACGTTTTTCCCGCTGTGATCATAGAGCAGGATCCGTGTCGCTGGATCACCTGCAAAGAGCTGTTGCTGGAGCTGTTGTGTGAAAAACTCTGAGCCCGCAATCACCACCGCTTCGTGTTCCTCTCGCGTCCGAAGGTCAACGAGCCGCAGCATTTCCATCTGCTCCGCTGCATCCAACGCCCCAAGCCACATCGATGAATCGTGCTCATGACTGGCCAGCAAATGCGCCAAAACCTCATCCACCGCGATCTCCGACCGCACACAAAGCTGCTCTAGGGTTTCCTCATTGGAAAATGCGCAACTCTGGCAGCCCCCAAGGTGATACCGAGCAAATAGCGCACGTCTCGCCCCGGGCAACGTCTCGATGATCGCGCTCATCGGCGAGGATGGTGAAAGTTCGGATGGGTGCATGGTGCGTTTCGCGGGCTGGAAAAATCAACGCCCCGCCCGTTGCGCATCATAGTCCTCTACACCGACGCCCTCAACCCCATTCCCGTGGATTTTTCCGCTGTTTTCAAAACGAGATCCATGCCATAAGCTGACCCCATGCCCAGGGAACGCGACCCAGACGAACCGAAAATCTATTTCCTACCAAACCTCATGACCGCGCTGAACCTCGCATGCGGGTTCTTCGCCGTGCTCATGATCTTCAAAGGCATCACCGAAGCCCGACTGTTCGAGGTCCAAAAAATGACCGGAACCGCCAAGCTTCCCCCGAAAGAATACTACGAAATTTCCAAAACCTACTACGAGTATGCAATTCTCCTGATTTTTGGCTCCTGCCTCTTTGACCTGCTCGATGGTCGATTAGCCCGCCTCGGTGGCCAAGAATCTCCATTCGGCCGCGAGTTTGATTCCCTAGCCGATATCATCTCGTTCGGCATGGCACCTGCGATGCTCCTCTCGAAGGCGGTACTTTTCCCTCTAGGAAATATCGGCTGGGCCATCGCGCTTATCTACCTGGTCTGTGGCGCCATGCGCTTGGCACGATTCAATTGCCTAGCTGCGATCCCAAAGAAGCCAAGTGACTCTACCGACTTCCGAGGCTTACCGATCCCGATGGCAGCTGGATTCATCGCGTCACTGACATTCCTACTCATCGATCTCTACAAGAATGACCACGAGCTCGGCCCATGGAAATACATCCTCGCTAGCGCGATGCTAGGACTCTCACTCCTCATGATCAGTGATGTTCGTTATCCAAGCTTTAAAAAAGTGGGTTTCAACACCCGCGGAACCCTTGGGGCAATCGTCATCACCTTGATGCTCGTTTTTGCCACCGTTCAGTTCCGCTACGTGATGCCAGTGGTACTTTTTAGTATTTTCCTTCTCTATGGCTTCGTCAGGCCATGGATTTCCCAACGCCTTCGCAAGGGCCTCGAGGTCGAAGACGATGAAGATCTAACGGATCAACCGCCGAGCCGAGACACTTGATGATGCAGCAACCCACAAGGCGCCCACCCTGGGTAAGATATCTACTAGCCCTGCTGCCATTGTGGCTAATCACCTCTGGCGGCCTAGCGCTCTGGTATTATTTCCACCAAGAAAAACAAAAGGCACTCGTCGAAGAGCAACGCTTCACTCAGGCAGTTTCCACGCCTCTGCTAGAGGACGACTTGAGAAAAATCATTGATGTCATCGGCGACAGGAATCCATCCTCCGCCACGGCAGCCGCCAATCTCTCACGGACCGCCTCGATGATCGAAGGTCTGTTAGGCCCATCGAATTCAGGCTACACCGTCCTAAAAACCGCCGGCCCAAAAAGCTGGCCGATCCTTCAAGTATCGCTGGCGGGACGAAACTCGCAGGATCCCGCAGTCTGGGTGGCCACCAGTTACGACAGTCGTCCCAACTCTCGGGGGGCCGAAGCCAACGCCACCGGCTTAGCCGCCACCCTTGCCGCGGCCCAAGCGCTCGCCGGCGACAAGCCAAAGCGGCCAGTACATTTCATTTTCCTACCCCACGCAAATGACCTTGGGTCGCCAGTGAACGAAACGGCTGTCAAGCTCGTGGAACTTGCCCAATCCACCAAGACTCCCACGACCATCGTCTGCGTGGAAGCCATGGGCAGCGGAGAAACGCTTTGGATCAGTTCAAACGATGTCTCCGCCGTGCCGCTCAACCACCTCCAAGGCCTCGGCACCGCTTATGGGACAGAGCCAGCCCAAGTCAGCGACAATGGTCTTTCTGTAAGGCTTTTCAAAATGCGCCTTCCCGCAGTCCGAGTGGCCACCCGCGCCCCACTCGCGCCTGACGAAAACGATGACCAAATGCCATTCGCCCCAACGGTCGCAGCCGCTTCTGGGCGTCTCATCGAATTGATCCGTCGCTGCTCGGCGAACTAACGGCACTTTGTGCACATTCTTGTTTGCACATCGCGAGATGTGGTTCAAAATCTCTAGTCCAAAATCACACCGCCAATCGCGCCGACACCCACCCTCCATGCATCCTCACGACCTCGATCCGCATTTCATCTCCCACGCCCCGGGATACTGGCCGGACGAGGCAACGGACGACTGGAACGACCACCGCTGGCAACTCAGAAATCGGGTCGGCTCACTTGCAGACCTCGATTTACGACTCCGCCTGACCGACGAAGAACGCGCGGGGGTCATCCTCGCTGGGACCAAGCTCGCGATGTCGATCACCCCCCATTTCTTCAATTTGATCGACCGCGACGACCCGAATTGCCCGATTCGCCGCCAGGTGATTCCGCGGATTGAAGAGGCGTGGAACGCTCCCGAGGAAATGGCCGACCCCTGTGGAGAGGACTCACACATGCCAGTGCCCGGGCTGGTCCACCGCTACCCTGACCGAGTGCTTTTCCTCGTCACCGACCGCTGCGCATCCTACTGCCGATACTGCACCCGCTCACGCGTGGTCTCGGGCGTCGGCGAACAACATCTCGAAACCCAGTGGGAGCCCGCCTTTCAATACCTCGAGAAACACACGGAAGTCCGCGACGTTCTGCTCTCCGGCGGTGATCCGCTCCTCTTCTCCGATGAGCGCCTTGATAAAATCCTCACCCGACTCAGGTCGATCCCGCACCTCCAGTTCCTACGCATCGGTTCACGCATCCCGATTTTCCTACCGCAGAGGATCACTCCAGAGCTCTGCGAGATGCTCAAAAAACACCACCCTCTCTTCATTTCAGTCCACACAAACCACCCGCGCGAACTAACCTCTGAGGTCCGCGACGCCCTCGGTCGCCTCGCGGATGCGGGGATCCCACTCGGCAACCAAAGCGTACTACTCCGCGGCGTCAACGACAGCGTCGATGTCCAAAAGGCGCTCGTTCACAAGCTTCTGATGTGTCGGGTCCGCCCCTACTATCTCTATCAGTGCGACCTCATCACGGGTTCGTCCCACCTCCGAACATCGGTCGCCGAGGGCGTCGCGGTCATCGAGGGCTTGCGCGGCCACACGACCGGATACGCCATCCCACAGTTCGTCATCGATGGTCCAGGGGGCGGCGGGAAAATCCCGATCAACCCGAACTACCTCGTCGATACCAGCTCGGGCAGAGTCACGCTGCGAAATTTCGAAGGTAATATATTCGACTACCCCGATCCGACACCCGCACCCAGTGCAGACCTCGAATTCCTCCACCAAAAGGCATTCAACCTCTCCAGCTAAGTTCTTGAGCCGGCGAGCAGGCCCTAACCACAAAGGTTGGAGCCCCGATCACCCAATCGGCTTGCGGGAGGGTCCGACCGCTACGACTTATTTGCCCCAGCGAGCAAGCAACGTGGTGGCCATGTCCGATGGCGTCTCTGCCACCGCAATGCCACACTCCGCAAGGATTCGCTTCTTGGCTTGTGCAGTGTCCTCTTCGCCACCAACGATCGCGCCGGCGTGGCCCATGCGGCGTCCTGGAGGAGCCGTCGCACCAGCAATGAATCCGGCAATCGGCTTTTTGCAATGAGCCTTCGCCCAACGCGCGGCGTCCACTTCAGCTGTACCACCGATCTCACCGATCATGATGATTGCCTCAGTCTCGGGATCGTTGTTGAACATTTCCAAAACCTCTTGGTGGTTCGTTCCATTGATGGGATCTCCGCCGATGCCGACACAGGTGCTCTGGCCGTACCCAAGCTGGGTCAACTGAAACACAGCTTCGTAAGTCAAGGTCCCTGAACGAGAAACCACGCCGACATTCCCACGCTTGTGGATGTAACCTGGGGCAATGCCGATCCGGCAACCACCATGGGATTTTTCCCCATAGCCAGGAGTCACAATGCCAGGGCAATTCGGCCCAACAAGGCGTGACTTCGACCCACGCAAGGCCTCCTTCACCCGCATCATGTCCATTACCGGAATGCCTTCGGTGATGCAAACGATCAATTCCATGCCAGCATCCGCCGCTTCTAGAATCGCATCCGCCGCAAATGGAGGTGGCACGAAGATGGCCGTGGCCGTTGCACCCGTCTCGTTCACGGCTTGGCTGACCGTGTCGAAAATCGGAACAACATTCTCAAATTTCTGACCGCCTTTACCAGGAGTCACGCCCGCAACCACCTTGGTGCCGTAGGCAAGCGAAAGCGATGCATGACGTGCGCCGAAGCTGCCGGTGATCCCCTGAATCAGGAGTTTGGTATTTTCGTCAATGAGGATGGACATGGGAAATAGTGTTTAGCGATCGATGAAAAGTTATTGAACAGCCGCGACAATCTTGCGGGCCGCATCGGACATGTCGTCGGCGGCGACGATGTCGAGGCCAGAGGCTGCGAGCGTGGCCTTGCCCATCTCGACGTTGTTGCCTTCGAGTCGGACAACCAACGGAATCGGCAAGCCCGTTTCCTTGGCTGCAGCGATCACGCCTTCCGCGATGATGTTGCAATCCATGATTCCACCAAAGATATTGATGAGGATTCCCTTCACATTCGGATCGCCAAGAATGATCTTGAAGGCTGCCGTGACCTGCTCTTTCGAAGCACCGCCCCCGACATCAAGGAAGTTCGCAGGGTCACCCCCATAGTGCTTGATGATGTCCATGGTCGCCATGGCCAAGCCCGCGCCATTCACAAGACAGGCAATATTCCCATCCAGACCGATGTAATTGAGGTCAAACTCGGAGGCCGCGACCTCACGAGGATCTTCCTCACTCTTGTCACGCATCGCGACGATGTCAGGATGGCGATACAGCGCGTTGTCATCGAAGCCAAACTTGGCATCAAGTGCGAGCACCCGACCATCGGGAGTCGTGACGAGCGGGTTAATCTCTAACATCGCGCAGTCGCAGGAAATGAAGAGCTTGTAGAGATTTCCGAGAAGCTTTGCGAATTGCTTCGCGATGTCGCCCGTCATTCCGAGAGCAGCGGTGAGCTTGCGCACCTCGTAGGCCTGAAGCCCTAACAGCGGATGAACAAACTGCCGCACAATCTTCTCTGGCGTGTTGTGCGCGACGTCTTCAATACTCATGCCACCTTCAGTGGAAACCACGATGACTGGACGGCAGGTCGCACGATCCATCAAAATCGCAAGGTAATACTCGTGGGAAATGTCAACCGCTTCGGCGACCATCACCTTGCTCACCAGTTTTCCCGCCTCACCAGTCTGCACGGTCACCAACGTCTGATTGAGCATCTTTTCAGCAAATTCAGCAGCCTGCTCGGGCGACTCGATCAAATGAACGCCCCCTTGGAACCCATTGGTGAAATGGCCCTTGCCACGCCCACCCGCGTGGACCTGAGCCTTGATCACCAACTTGGCACCGCTGAACTGGCGGGCTGCCGCAGCAGCTTCCTCTGGCGAGCTGGCAACAGCCCCCTTTGGACTTGGAACTTGGAAACGGTCGAAAAGCTCTTTGGCTTGGTATTCGTGGATATTCATGATGACGACTGGAGTCTTGCGCTGACACAGAGAACCGCGCGGACCCTATTCCTCGATCCCATGCCGGGTCAAGGCATCGTCGCGAAAAAATCCATTCAGCACCGACATCACCGCCCTGCAGCACCGATCAACCGCCCCAAGCGGCGATTGAACTCCTCAGCACCCTGCAGTTCGTTCATGCCGAGATGCATCCGATAGCGCCAGTAAAACGGCATGATCGCCGGAACATTGATCCTCTCGGCCTCCGGATCCGGATGACGCAACCCCTCGTCGATCGCTAGCAAATCCTGCAGCGGAAAAACCGACCACATGGCTGGAGATTCCAAATGCTGCTTGAGGATCTCGCTGGCAATCTCACCAGAAAGCTCAGCTTCAGCGGACTCCCCCAAAAACGACTCGCGCACGAATCGCTCCACCACCGCAGGATCCTCCCTCCACCAAGCCCTCAAGGTCGACATGTCATGGGTCGATGGACTGACCACGCTCATGTAAGGCGCATTCCGCAAATCCACAAACTCGGTCTGACTAGACCTCGGCATTCGCTGAATCTCTAACGAAAGGATGCCAAGCTCCTTCAAAACTCCAGGCACACAGGCTGGAACCATTCCCAAATCCTCACCGCAAAGCAGCATGGGACTGGCCCTGCGCATGGACGGCAATTTTTCATAGCCTCGTGCCTGCCAGAAATTCTCCTGACGCAGATAAAAGTAGTCGTTGTAAAGATCTTCAACACGCTGGCGAACTTCCACGTCTAATACCTGAAAGGAACGCGTCGCCTGCATCAAACACCGCGGGTGAAAAAACGCCCCGTCCGATCCCTCGACCTCCAAAAAAAGCACCTCGCTCACGCAGTCCATCAACCCCTGTCGGATCTCAACCTCATCCGGCTGCCCCCTGAAATAATCAACCACTCGACGCTGCGTGGAGAATGCATCCAAAAGCTCATATCCTCCTCCATCCACCTCGCGAAAGAAACGCTTTTTGACGTCACTCGCCCGACTCCCAAAGCGCTCTAACAAACAAGCATCACGAACATAGGGTTTGCAGTACCGCTTAAGCTCAAAAGGAATCCCTCGCTCATGGAATTCCGCGATTGGAATCGGCAGCGCCGGATCAAAATAACCCATGATGCCCTCGACCTGATCCGATGGAACCTGCCAAATCCGAAAGAACCCAAGAATGTGATCAATCCGATAAGCATCAAAGTATCGACTCAAACGCGCAAACCTCGCCCGCCACCATGCATAGCCATCTCGGCGCATCATCTCCCAGTCGTAGGTTGGAAAACCCCAGTTCTGCCCCTTAACCGCGAACGCATCTGGCGGTGCACCCGCCTGCGCATCCATCTTGAACAAATGGGGGGCTGACCACGCTTCGACCGATTGACGATCAATCCCAATCGGAAGATCACCCTTGAGCGCCAAGCCACACGCATGAAGATACTCCACCGCATCTGCCAACTGTCGATCTAGCTCAAATTGCAACCAAAGGTGATAGAACATCTCATTCGAACGCTCATGCCCCTCACTCAACATTGCCTCAATCCGCCCACGATCATAAACCGCCGACACACCCCATCGCCCAAAATCAGCGGTACCATACGCATCGCGCAACACACAGAAAGCGGCATAGGGAACAACCCAATCAAAATTAGCTGTTAGAAAATCACAGAATTCTTTCCCTCCACGAATCTCAACCGAGTTGACCCGGTAAATCTCACGCGTCAGTCGGGATTTCAACCGCATCACTTGCTCGTAATCGACCTGATCTAACGCATTGAGACATTGACGTGATTCATCGAGCTCCTTCAAAACCTCCCGGGGAACGGCAACACTCAGTTGGTCTATCCGCAGATAAATCGGATGCAGCGCAAACACGCTGACGGCCGAATACGGATAGGAGTCGGTCCAATCCCATGATGATGTTGTGTCGTTGATCGGCAGAATCTGAATGAGCTTCAGACCAACGGCCTTGGCCCAATCTGCCAGTTCCTTGAGATCAGCGAACTCACCTACTCCAAGACCCGAATCACTGCGCAACGAAAACACCGGAATCGCCACCCCCGCACCGCGAAACAACGTCGCCGGATCGCGTGCGTATGCCTCATCACTCACCTGCGTCCACTGGCTTTCCCCACAAGCATGAGCAGCCAAAATCCGGTTAACACCCTCTTCAAGACTAACCACGTGACTCGAGCCTTGCTCGCCCAAACCATACTTATACTCAATCTCTCGGTCATCTGCCAAATAAAGACTGACTTCCCAGACATTCGGCGCCACTTCCAGCAATGGCACTGCCGCATTCCGATCCCAATGACCCACCTCCCAAACACTCCCTAACAAACAAGGAACCAACCCGTCTGGGACCGCAGCCATTCGAAGCCGAAAGGTGTGGTTCGCTTGAGGTGGCCGATCCGCTTTTAGGAAGCCCTCATGCAACGAATGCGTTGCGAGAAATGCTTGGGTCTCAAACGTGTAATCCACGGTGCCCGCTGAGCACCAGGTATCCATCAGCATGACGACTTGGTTCATTGTTAGATCAGCATCCACGACCCTCGGCCCATGCCACTCGTCAAGCGCAACGCCATTGGATTCCTGCCTCATCTGATAGAGGTACTCGATCGACATTCGACCGGCACCATCAATCTCGATCGCACCCTCCCACTGCGACTCGTTCAGCCAATGAAGCTCCAAATGCCGTTCCACACCACCCGTCTGGGTCGAATACCTGATCCACAACGATTGACCGGGAACCGTGCGATAATTGATGCGGAAAATGATCTTCATCGATTCAATCCCATCCCATTGAAAAAACTTTGGCGCATCACGTTGCCGACTGCGCGGCCTTTTGCATCAGCTTCAGGCGATGCAATGCCGCACCGCTCGCGATCATCTCGCGAGAAATCTCGATCCCTTGCGAGATGTCGGCAGCAATACCCGCACATGCAATGGCCGCGCCGGCATTGATCAACACCATGTCGCATTTCGGCCCAGTTTCACGACCTGATAGGATGTCTGATAGAATCAAGGCATTTTGTTGGGCCTCGCCCCCTTGGAGCTCAGTCACCTCGCAGAGACTCAATCCGAAATCGCTGGGCACCACCTCAACCTCCGTCCTTGGATGCAAGGCACCACCTTTGACGACCCGCGTGGCCCCCATGAGACTCACTTCGTCAACCGCGCGACCATCGGCAGTGGTCCCATGAACCACCCACGCACTCTCCCGACCGAGCCGCTCAAGAATCTCAGAGAAAACCGGGCAGAGATCGCCCGAGAAAACTCCAACGAGTTGGCACTTGGGCTTCGCGGGATTGAGCAAGGGGCCTATCAGATTGAAAAGGGTCTTCACCCCTCGCGCCGCGAGAGCTTTTCTTGCTGAAGCAACCGCCTTGAATGCAGGGTGATAGTTCGGCGCAAACATAAAACCGAGCCCAGCCATTTCGACACCGCTCCGGAATTGATCGACGCTGAGGTCAATGCGTACTCCGAGGGCCTCTAAGACATCCGCCCCGCCGCTTTTTGAGGTGATCCCACGATTCCCGTGCTTCACGACCACCGCACCCGCTGCCGCGGCAATGAACATGGCAGTGGTCGAGACATTGAAAAGGTCAAGCTGATCTCCCCCAGTGCCACAAACATCCAAAGTCGGCCCATCAAACTCAAGCCCACTCAGGCGAGGGTCCACCGCATGATGAAGGAAAACTTCGACGAATCCGGCAATTTCAGCGGGAGTCTCACCCTTGACTGCTAGAGCCTCGAGCAAACGCACTTTTTTTTCGTCGGATAGCCCCGGATCTAATAGTTGCTCGGCTGCAGCCTCGACCTGCGTAGGGGCCAATTCTTGCTTTTCCTCTAAATGACGGATCAGGGCGTCCATGCGGCAACCTTAGCCCCACAGCAGAATCAGGGCCAGAAAGATCCATAAAATCACGCATTCACCATGAAATCGCTTCAATACCAGACCCAAAAAGCCCCAAATTCTGGCTAGATTCGATCAAATACCGTAAGAATTGCACCAGGCCATCGTACCAAATCAATGAGACATGTCACCTCCACAGGGCCACAGGTCAATCCCATCGCCGAAAAATCCATGAACCGACCCATTTCCCTCGCTGCTGTTCTCATGTCGCTGACCTGCCTCGGCGCCCTTGCAGACTCACCTTCTCGCACACCTAACATCATCTACATCCTCGCGGACGACCTCGGCTACGGCGACGTGCAATGCCTCAACCCCCAACGCGGAAAAATCAAAACTCCCCACCTCGACAAGCTGGCATCGCAAGGAATGACGTTTACCGATGCCCACAGCAACTCATCCGTCTGCACCCCGACTCGCTATGGCCTGCTCACTGGCCGTTACGCATGGCGCACCCGCCTGCAAAGCAATGTGCTCGACGGCTACGTCCAACCCCTCATCGCCGCAGACCGCCTCACTGTACCAAGTTTACTGAAGCAAAATGGTTACCAAACGGCCTGCATTGGCAAATGGCACCTCGGGTTCACCATCGACGGTGCCGATAAATCTGGCCACGCCACCGGCTCAACAGCAGCACCTAACGAAAAGCAGCTGATGGGTGCACCCCTTGGCGCCATCACCCACGACGGGCCCACAACTCGCGGATTTGACGAGTTCTTTGGATTCCACCACGCACGCATGATGCGCTCAGTCTTCGAAAACGACCGCGTCACACAACTCGTCGACCCCATCGAGATGCTGCCACTCCTCGTCAAACACAGCACCGATCGCATCGCTAAACAAACACCTTCATCCCCGCCGCTCTTTCTCTACCTCCCACTGAACTCACCCCACGAACCCATCCTCCCTAGCAAGGAATGGAAGGGCAAAAGCGGTCTAGGTGACTACGGCGACTTTGTAATGGAAACAGACTGGGCCGTGGGTCAAGTTCTAGCAGCAGTCGATCAAGCAGGCATCGCCAACGACACGCTGATCATCATGACCAGCGATAACGGATGCTCACCCGTAGCTCCCACGAGCCAACTGGAAGCCCAAGGCCACTTCGCGAGCGCCCAATTTCGCGGCTACAAGAGCGACATCTGGGACGGCGGCCATCGCGTGCCATTCTTCGTTCGCTGGCCAGGCAAGATCAAACCCGGTTCGCAGTGCTCGCAAACGATCTGCCACACCGATCTCATGGCGACCTGCGCGGAAATCTTGGGTAGCAAGTTGCCCGCCAATGCTGGCGAGGACAGCGTGAGCATCCTTCCACACCTTCTCGAAAAAACCAAATCCCAAACCCGCCCAGCAATCGTTCACCATAGCGTCAACGGACGCTTTGCGATCCGACAATGCCAATGGAAACTCGAGCTCTGTGCCGGTTCTGGCGGATGGGGAAAACCTAACGAAAATGCAGCCAAAGGCCAAAACCTGCCCCCCGTGCAATTGTATGACCTCAGCACCGATATCGCCGAGAGCCACAATGTACAAGCGGAGCACCCCGAGATCATCAAGCATCTCCGATCACTGTTAGATCAATACGTCAGCGATGGCCGCAGCACCCCCGGCCCGAAACAATCCAACGACGTACCCATCAGCTTGATGAAGGACGAAAAAGCCCACAACAAAAAGCCTAGCAAAAAATGAATCCCATGCGGTGCATCCTTCGACAAATCAGCATCATCTTGATTGCCGCAACCGCGGTTCCAAGCGTCTACGCCAACACGTTACCGAAACGGCCTAACATCCTGCACATCCACGCCGATGACCATCGTGCCGATGGACTTCACGCGTTGGGGAACTCAATCTTACAAACCCCAAACCTTGATTGGCTCGTCGAACATGGCATGACCTTCAACCACTGCTACACGATGGGTTCGATGATTGGCGCAGTTTGCACCCCAAGCCGGACCATGATGCTCACCGGTCGCTCATGGCAACGCATTCCTAAGGCGCCGGGCGCCTCGCCCATGGCGAGCAATCCCAGCACGTTCCTCCCCCGTGTGATGGACGCTGCGGGATACAAAACATGGCACATGGGTAAGGCGGGAAATGGCTTCCCTGCCGGCCTCCGCGAGTTTCAAACGAGCATCATCGATGATGCCTCAGGACCCACCCCGCAGAACGATCGTGCCCACTGCAGCGAACGACTCGCAGACCGCACGATCGATTTCCTCAAAGCACGCAATTCCGAATCAGACCGAAAGCCATTCTATATCTACCTCGCGCCCCCAGTCCCTCACGACCCGCGCTCGGCCGAACCACGGTTCCACCAACTTTACACCGCTGCGAAAATCCCGCTTCCCGCAGCCTTCATGCCGGTGCATCCATTCGATAATGGAGAAATGACCGTGCGTGACGAACAACTCGCCCCATGGCCACGCACCGAGGCTGACACCAAACAACAGATCGCTGACTACGATTCCTGCATCACGGGTCTCGACTTCCATGTCGGTCGCATCTTCGAGCAACTCAAAACCAGCGGCGAATGGGATAACACCATCATCATCTTCACCGGCGACAATGGACTCTCCCTTGGTGAACACGGGCTCTTTGGGAAACAAAACCTCTATGAGTTCGGCGGAATGCACGTCCCCTGCGTGATCGCTGGACCCGGAATTCCCAAAGGGAAAAGCGATGCACTAATCTATCTCATGGACCTCTTCCCCACCCTCACCGACCTAGCAGGCACCAAGGCACCCGAAGGCGTAGAAGGAAAAAGCATCGTTCCAATTCTAACAGGAAAATCAACCAAGTTACGCGACACGCTCTACACAGCCTACCGAAACTGCCAACGAGCCGTGCGTGACGACCGCTGGAAGCTCATCCGTTATCCACTCATTGACAAAGTCCAACTCTTCGACCTCGTTGCTGACCCGCACGAGATGCACAACCTCGCGGAGATGCCAGAACATGCAGCACAAGTCGCCACCATGACGCGACTGCTCGAGAAGGAAATGAATTCCTATGGTGACCATGCACCTCTAACCATACGCAATCCAAAACCTGCCGATTGGACTCCACCCACTGGGAAACCACTCAAACTCAAAACCAAAAAGCCATGAACCGATCATCCTTTGCGCTCATCGCAGCCTCCATCCTCACCGGCATCACTCCCCTTCATGGCGCAGAGTCATCGAAGTCAGCTCAGAAGCCGAACGTTATCCTGATCTTCATGGATGACATGGGTTACGGCGACATCGGCCCATTCGGCTCAACCAAATGTCACACACCGAATTTGGATCGCATGGCTCGCGAGGGCATGAAGTTGACTTCATTTTACGCCGCACCGGTTTGCACTCCATCACGAGCTCAAGTCCTCACTGGCTGCTATGCCAAGCGTGTCTCACTTCCCGAGGTGATTCACCCGAAATCCCCAATCGGCTTGAACCCAGAGGAACATACGGTTGCTGAATTGATGAAATCATCAGGATACGCCACCATGTGCATCGGCAAGTGGCATGTCGGCGACCAACTCGAATTTCTACCAACCCGCAATGGCTTCGACCACTACTTCGGACTACCCTACTCGAACGACATGGGCGGCAGTGAAGAAGGCGCAAAATTAGGAAAAAATCCACCACTCCCCCTCGTCCGCGATGAAAAAGTGATCGAGATCATCGACGCAGTAGCGCAAGATAAACTCACCGAACGCTACACCGACGAGGCCATCTCATTCATCCGCCAAAACCAAACAAAGCCCTTCTTTCTCTATCTACCACACACGGCGGTTCACATCCCGATCCACCCGGGAGCAAACTTCAAAGGCCACTCGGGGAATGGAACCTACTACGACTGGGTCGATGAAGTCGATTGGAGTGTCGGACGGATCCTTGATACTTTGCACGAGCTGAAGTTAGCGGAAAATACTCTGGTTGTATTCACGAGCGACAATGGACCATGGCTTGGCCTCGGCGAACGAAGTGGATCTTCAGGACCTCTGCGCGGCGGCAAATTCACCACGCTCGAAGGCGGGATGCGCGAACCCACCATCGCCTGGTGGCCGAAAATGATCCAACCCAACACGACGTGTGATGCCGCAGTCGGAAACATCGATCTGCTACCGACATTCGCCAAACTCGGCGGCGCGGATTTGCCGAAAAACGTAAAAATCGACGGCAAGGACATCACGCCGATCCTCCTCGGCAAATCTCATGAATCCCCTCGTGAGGCACATTTCTACTTCAATGGAAACCAGATCGAAGCGGTGCGCAGCGGCCATTGGAA
>CAILVZ010000009.1 GCA_903837825.1 Akkermansiaceae bacterium
CCCAATAACTGCAAGCGCACATGCAAATAATCCAGCCTGCATTCCATTTGTGAGTTTTAGCTTCATCTTATTTTAATGTATGAACCAGCCGTCGCAGATCAAGGAAAAACGTGCCAGCGGTGCTCAACATCGTCGCTTGGCCTGCAAGCGTCACCCCACCGTCGGAATAAATGCTGACATGCGACAGCTGAGAACTGCTGAGGCCCATGGTGCTATTCCCAAAGTAAACCTGATCAGTACCCGCACCAGAGGCACTGCCCGACCAGTTCCAAATCGTCAATCCGCTGTCATTCAACCAAGTCACCAAACTGCTGGTGGCGAAGTGGAGATTCACCGAGCCGTCTCCCAGATCGATGATCGAATCCGAACCCAACCCGAGCGCCGCGAAACTCGAAGAAACGGATCCGCTGAATGCCAGACCACGGGTGGATGCATTGTTCAGCGTCAGCGAAGCACTCGCGTTGGTCGCGTCCGATGCAGAAACCACCAACATGCCGCCTGCATTGACTTGGATCGATGAGGTGGAGCCCAGTGCCCCTGTAGCTGCCGCCTGCAGGATGCCCGAACTCACCACCGTGGATCCAGTAAAGCTGTTAGAACCTAACAAAACCTGGCGATTTCCACCATCTTTAATGATCCCACCGCTGCCGGCAATCACTCCGCTGTAATCCTGACGATTCAAGCCCAAGGTGTTAAACCCACTCAATAGACTCGACACCGAACTGCTTCCTGCCAGTGCCCCTGACGACACCGAACTGTCACCCAGGGTCAAGGTGTGGGACACAGAGTCCTCGCTCAGATTGATCGAGGATGAAGCTGCCCCCGTCAGCGAAAGGATGCTTTGATTCGCCACCAACATCTTCAACTGGGAGGAACCTGTGCCAGAATCGTCCATGATCAGCGCTGAGCGGACGCTCACACTCGGCAAGGCCCCCGCCGCATTGGTCTTAAGAATGCCACCATTCCGGATGTAAGTCGGGCCATTGTAGTTGTTCGCCGTGGACAAGGTAACCGTAGCCCCATCGACTAACAAATCGGAGTTGGCAGAACTGCCTGAAATGGTACCCGTGATTTCAAATGCACCTCCCGCGAGACTCAAGGTGGACCCGTTCTTACTCAACTCACCCGCAAGAGTCACGGTACCATTCCCAGAGTTCCGCAAGATGCCCGTTTGTGAGGTGATCGTGATCGGATTCGTGTAGGTGTTGTCGCCCCCATTATTCGCAGCAATGGATTCAAACACCAACGCCGCTGAAGACTTCAGCTCTAACGCCGCCGCCCCAAGGTTACCTTTTTGGGAAATGATCAGCTTGCTTCCCTCATCGATCGATGCCACCCCATTGAATTCATTGTTACCACTCAAGCGAATCCCGCCACCACCGGAGATCTTCAACTCACCACCACCCATGATGTTGCCTGAAAAGTTCGCTTCGGGTCCTGTTTCGTTGAAAGTGAACTTTGCTCCAGAATCTAACAAGATTGCAGTGCCTGCGCTGGCCGCGCTCGATACCACATTGCCATCCCTCGGCACCACCCGAGGCGCTGCCCCAAGGTTCGCTGAGGCACCTGCACGAATCGCCGCGCCGGAATTCTCATACGCCCAGTCATGGATGACCCCCAGCGTGCCATCTCGCGTCAGCGTCACCTTCATCCACCCGTAGAAAATCGCATTGTCACGAGCGACTTTAAAGCCGATCAGAGACGGTTGCCCTTCGATGAACTGGAGCGCACCCGACCCGATGTGACCGCTATCATCTTCGGCACCCGATCCGCCGTAGCCCGACGAATAAACCAATCCACTGCCGATCTGAGCCCCGATGGCGATCGGTGTGATCGGATCTTCTGACCCTGTCCCAACCCGCACTGGCTGAAATGCCGGCGAGTTCGCAATCCCAAGCCCACCAAAAAATGCATTCAAATCCCAGCCACTGAACTCAGACCGCGATTGCTGCTGACTGGTGACATTCAGATAGACCCCGTCAAAGTTATCAGGAATCAAAATGTTTCGTGCACCGCTATAAACGATCGCTCCGCTCGCATGGCTAGCACCGAACCATGAAACCGCCAAAAGCATCCAACGCATTCTCCTGCCAAAGGGCAGAGAATGCTGAGATGGGTCTTGGCCTAGATTCATTTGTTAGAATTATGATTAGCTGTTAGGAATTGCACTCACTGCGCTGTCTCGACCTTCACTCGGAAGAATCGTGCTTTTTTCCCGTTTACAAAAAATGGATATGGCACCGAGACCGCCTGAACCTCGGAATCCTCGGCAATGATGGAAGGGGTGGAGCTGGATGCTCTCCAATCTGTCAAATCCCCGCTGAACTCCACCGCATATCTCAAGCCCGCTGCGAGATAATCCTTGCGGCGCAAAAACACGGCTCGAAACGTAAAGGTCCCACCATTTTTACTCGCGTATGGCAATGGAACCCCACGCTGCTGCAGCTGAATCCCTGACCATGACATTGCGGGGGACGAACCAACGGCTGGATTGAGACCAAAGGCATACTCTTGAAAATTTGACATACCATCGCCATCTGGATCCAGCGCTGGCCCACCTTGGCTGCCGCTCTCACCAAAATACTGCGCCTGCCACAAATCGGACAAGCCGTCTGCCGCATAGGGTCCAAAATCATCGTTACCGATGTTGAGAACCGAGACACTTACGGTATCGGACAAACTCCCATAAGTGGCCCGACCGACCGCCGCGGTATCCTGATAGACCGAACCTGCCGTAGCCAGACCACCGGCACTGATGCTTGAAAAAGGTCCACTCTGTACCAACCACGATAGACTGTTGCCAGGAAGCGGTGAACGACTCATGTCGTCATAAACCGCAGTCACGGTGAATTGCAGCGTTCCTCTTTCGTTCAAGCTCAGCGGAGTTGGCGCCTCGTCAATGCTGATGCTGGTCGCATCCATCAACTGGCCCGCATACCCTACCCTCAACGTGTAATCCGTCGAGCTGCCACTCCCACCGGCACTTGACGAGGAATCGACCGTGTAGTCCTGACTTTTACCTCTAAGCCCCGCTTGATCGACCACCATGGGTGTCAACTGATAGTCCGAACTGCCTTGTGCCATGAGAGACACCGGAAGAACGCACCACGCGAAGATCATGACACCGAGCAATCTCATCGATCAGTGGCTCAATGCTTCCTCAAGCTTCCGCAGGCGCTGCTCTTGATCGGCATCCCGCTGTTTTGCAGCCTCGATCTCATGTCTCAAGGTCTCGTTTTCACGTTGAAGTTTTTGATTCTCACGGTGCAATTCTTGAACCGCCGCAGCTGCATAAATCGTCAACGGATAGGTATCCACTTGCAGAATACTCGAGCCATCTGAAAGCAATTCTCCGCTACTTTTCACATCGTCAGGGAATACCTTGGCGAACTCTTGAGCGATGACGTTGGGATAGCGCCGATCTTCAATTTCTGGGTGCGCAGTGCGATATTCTGCGGTGTAGCGGAAATCCACTAGACGGACTCGATCCAGTTTTTCCAAGGCCCCGGTGATGGATTGGACCTCGGTTTTGATTCGACGGTCTGAATTCGCTAGCCAGCTTCCAGCCGTGGTCTTGCTCGCGCTGCCAGCCACTTCAAGCGCGTTCGCCGTTGGTGTCCGTTTGATCCCGACCTTACCAGTGAAAACATTATCCTCGTCGAGCTTCGCGACCTGCACCGAAATGGCATCCGCGCGCAAAACCACCGCATGAGAGGCACCCGCAGCGATATGGGTCACTTGGGTGGCCATGGCCGCAACGGTCGTCTGCCCATCGCTGCCATCACCCCATGCGATCACCGACCCATTGGATTTCAACGCCATGCTAAATGCATAGCCACCCGAGATCTTAATCACACCTGATAGACCAACTGGTATGGTGGATTGCCCTCCTCCATCCCAACCCCAAGCAACGACCGTTCCATCGCTCTTCAATGCTAGGCTGTGATAAGCTCCCGCAGCGATTGCAATCACGTTGGTCAAGCCTCCCGGCAGCGTGACCTGACCCGCATCATCGCGCCCCCATGAAACTACCGTTCCATTACTGGTCAGCGCCAAGCTATGATCATAGCCCGCAGCGATTGCGGTGACGGTGACACCCGTCAAGCTGCTAGGGATCGTCGTTTGTCCAAAGCCATTGTCGCCCCATGCGCGAACGCTACCGTTCGCCAACAACGCAAGGCTGTGTTTCTCGCCAGCAGCCACCTTGGTCGCCGTGGTGATGCCACTAGGAATGGTGATCTGACCGTAGGAATTATCACCCCACGCCACGAGCGTTCCATCGCTCTTGCGAACGATATTGTGCGACACTCCAGCCGCAATTTCAGTCACACCGCTGAGCGTTGCAGGGACTCCGGTTTGCCCCGTCGTATTCCCGCCCCAAGCGACCACAGTGCCAGCATCCAGAAGCGCGATGCTATGGCTACCGCCAGCGGCTACAGCGGCGACATTTGCCAACGTTGGCACGGTCGTCTGGCCATCGTGATTGTTGCCCCAAGCAACCACAGGGGCGGATGGAGGTGCCGTCACATTTGTCAAAGAAACCGAGCTGGTAAGGGCGGAATCGGTAAACGCGATAGTCTTCCGTGTTGGAGTTCCAGCATTGTTGGTGAGATAAAGGTTGGTGCCATCGAATTCAACCGAACCCAGCACAGGCGCAGTTAGATTTGTACCCGCTACAAATTTCAGCGGTGACGCAGATGAGGTTCCCGCTGCCAGCGAGACGGTGCCCGTGAAACTCGGCGAAGCCAAATTCGCCTTCAAGTCCAGCGCCGCTTGCTGCGCGGTTGACACTGGCTTGTTGGCATCACTCGTGTTGGTGACATTTCCAAGGCCCACCATCGTTGCGGTAATTCCTGAAACCGTCCCCGTGAACGTTGGGCTAGCGATTGGAGCCTTGAGCCCATCATTTCCATTCAGTTTATTGATTGCCGTTAGAACCGTATCGGTCGCGCTGATTGCCCCCACACCTGACACATAGCCAGTTAGAGCCTTCCCAGTCACCGTGGTCGGCGCGATCACCGTCGAGCCCTGAGTACCCGTCACATCGCCGCCGAGTGAACCCGTGAAATTTCCAGCGTTACCCGTGAGATTTCCAGTAAACGCTCCGCTGAATGCAGGCGCGGTCACCGTTCCAGTGAATGTCGGACTCGCGAGCGGGGCTTTCAATGCGTCGTTGCCATTGAGTTTGTTGATTGCCGTTAGAACGGTATCTGTCGCAGTGATATTTCCAGAGCCTGAAACATAACCCGTGATCGCCTTACCGGTCACCGTCGTTGCCGAAATGGAGGTGGCACTTTGTGTTCCCGTCACATCACCTGCAAGCGAGCCCGTGAAGTTCCCCGCACTGCCACTCACGTTGCCGGTGAAAGCTCCACTGAAGGCTGGGGCCGTCACGGTCCCCGTGAAGGTCGGTGATGCAAGTGGTGCCTTGAGCGCATCATTTCCATTGAGTTTCCCGATCGCACCCAAAACCGTGTCGGTCGCGCTGATCGCTCCCGTCGCTGAAGCATAACCCGTCAAAGCCTTGCCAGTTACCGTCGTCGCGGAAATCGCGGTCGCACTTTGTGTTCCAGTCACATCACCCGCGAGCGATCCCGTGAAGCTCCCTGCACTTCCGCTCACATTGCCCGTGACATTACCGGCCAAGGGACCACTGAAGGCGGGCGCGGTCACCGTGCCGCTGAATGTCGGCGAGGCTGAGTTCGCCTTCAATCCAGCATTACCATCGAGCTTGTTGATTGCTGATAGAACCGTATCGGTCGCAGTAATATTACCCGCGCCAGAGGTGAAGCCTGTTAGAGCTTTTCCCGTCACGGTCGTAGCGGAAATCGCAGTGGCACTTTGCGTTCCGGTCACATCACCGGCGAGCGAACCAGTAAAACTCCCCGCACTGCCGCTCACGTTGCCCGTGAATGCTCCACTGAATGCTGGGGCTGTCACCGTGCCCGTGAAGGTCGGACTCGCGAGCGGGGCTTTCAATGCGGCATTGCCATCGAGCTTGTTGATTGCTGATAGAATCGTATCGGTCGCAGTAATATTACCCGCACCTGAAGCAAAGCCTGTTAGAGATTTCCCCGTCACGGTCGTAGCAGAAATCGCGGTCGCGCTTTGTGTTCCAGTCACGTCACCCGCAAGCGATCCCGTGAAGCTCCCCGCACTGCCGCTCACGTTACCCGTGACATTGCCCGTCAGAGGACCGCTGAAGGCTCCCGCGGTTGTACCACCGAGCGTTAGACCCGAAGCCAACTGGCTACTGCCCACCGCTCCCGTCGCCAACGCCGAGTCAGTGAATGCGATCGTCTTGCGCGTCGGGCTCACGGAATTATTCGTTAGATAAAGGTTGGTGCCATCGAACTCAACCGAACCAAACACTGCAGAGGTCAAGTTCGTACCCGTCGCGAACTTCAAGGGCGCCACTAAATTCGTACCTGTAGGAAATTGCACCGTACCCGTAAACGTCGGCGAAGCCAAATTCGCTTTCAAGTCCAACGCCGTTTGCTGTGCAGTTGACACTGGCTTGTTGGCATCACTCGTGTTGGTGACATTTCCAAGTCCCACCATGGTTGCCGTAATGCCTGAAACCGTCCCCGTAAACGTTGGTGATGCAAGGGGCGCCTTGAGGGCATCATTACCATTGAGCTTCCCGATCGCACCCAAAACCGTGTCGGTGGCACTGATCGCTCCCGTCGATGAAACATAACCCGTCAAGGCCTTCCCCGTCACCGTCGTTGCTGAAATCGCGGTCGCGCTTTGTGTTCCTGTCACATCACCCGCAAGCGATCCCGTGAAGCTCCCCGCACTACCGCTCACGTTACCTGTGACATTGCCCGTCAGAGGACCACTGAAGGTTCCCGCGGTTGTACCACCGAGCGTTAGACCCGAAGCCAACTGGCTACTGCCCACCGCTCCCGTCGCCAACGCCGAGTCAGTGAACGCGATCGTCTTGCGCGTCGGGCTCACGGAATTATTTGTCAGATAGAGATTGGTGCCATCGAACTCAACCGAGCCAAATACCGCGGAGGTCAGATTCGTACCCGTCGCGAACTTCAAGGGCGCAACCGAGTTCGTGCCTGTAGGAAGTTTTACGGTTCCCGTGAACGTTGGGCTTGCGAGAGGCGCTTTGAGCGCAAGCGCGTTGGTTAGGTTCGTAGCGGCGGACGGATCGTTGTTGAGTGCAGCTGCCAACTCGCTCAGGGTATCCAACCCGACAGGAGCCCCTCCAACCACATCACCAATCGCAGTTTTTACGAACTCGGTCGTGGCAATTTGGGTGCTGTTCGTCGTAGAGACTGCAGTTGGCGCAGATGGAATCCCACTGAACGTTGGGCTTGCGAGAGGCGCTTTGAGCGAAAGCAAGTTGGTGATGTTCGTGGCGGCGGATGCGTCATTGTTGAGCGCGGCTGACAACTCACCTAGGGTATCCAATGCAGCTGGAGCCCCTCCGATTAAGTTGCCAATGGCTGTTTTCACGAATTCGGTCGTGGCAATTTGAGTGTTGTTTGTCGTGGCTACTGCCGTTGGAGCAGAGGGAGTCCCACTGAATGTCGGACTCGCTAGGTCTGCTTTCAGCCCGTTGTTGCCGTTGAGTTTGTTGATCGCAGATAAAATCGTATCAGATGCAGAAATAGCACCTGCCCCAGAAACGTATCCCGTCAAGGCCTTCCCCGTCACCGTGGTTGCTGAAATCGCCGTGGCACTTTGTGTACCAGTTACATCACCCGCGAGCGAGCCCGTGAAGTTCCCCGCACTGCCACTCACGTTACCCGTAAATGCTCCACTGAATGCCGGGGCCGTCACCGTTCCCGTGAAGGTTGGTGATGCAAGTGGTGCCTTGAGCGCATCATTACCATTGAGCTTCCCGATCGCACCCAAAACCGTGTCGGTTGCCGTGATGTTTCCAGAACCTGAAACGTAACCTGTGATCGCCTTGCCGGTCACAGTCGTTGCGGAAATAGCCGTGGCACTTTGTGTTCCAGTCACATCACCTGCGAGGGATCCGGTGAAACTCCCGGCACTACCACTCACATTGCCCGTCAGAGGACCGCTGAAAGCAGGCGCAGTCACCGTACCGCTGAACGTCGGCGAGGCAAGTGGTGCCTTGAGGGCATTATTGCCATTCAATTTATTGATTGCCGTTAGAACGGTGTCCGCCGCAGTGATGTTTCCAGAACCTGAAACGTAACCCGTGATTGCCTTGCCGGTCACAGTCGTTGCCGAAATCGCAGTGGCACTTTGTGTTCCAGTCACATCACCCGAAAGCGATCCCGTGAAGTTCCCCGCACTACCACTCACGTTGCCCGTGACATTACCCGTCAAAGGACCACTGAAGGCGGGTGCATTCACCGTTCCCGTGAAGGTCGGCGAGGCCGAGTTCGCCTTCAAACCAGCATTACCATCGAGCTTGTTGATTGCTGATAGAATCGTATCGCTCGCAGTAATATTACCTGCGCCAGAGGTAAAGCCTGTTAGAGATTTCCCCGTCACGGTCGTAGCAGAAATCGCGGTGGCACTTTGTATTCCAGTCACATCGCCCGATAGCGAGCCGGTAAAGTTCCCTGCACTTGTCGCACTCGCCACAGCCAATGCATAGGGAGCGGCGGCAAGGCGCTGGTCCGGCGTGATTAATTGAAAACCATGACTTCCATCGTTGAACCAGACGCGCAAACGAACGTCCTGATTTTCAAAAACGCTTGATGGCAGAGCCTGCATGTTCGCGAGACCCATGTCGCCCAACATCACCGAATAGAGGCCTTTGGACACCGCCAGCGACACTGAGTTGGCAGGTTGAGCGCCAGCAGTGCCACTTCCGTCATTGCTCCAGTAAGTTGCTGACCCGTTAGCATTCACCAATGAGAACTTAAACTGCCCATTGCCTTCGTAGTTGATACCACCCACGGCGATGCGGCCTTGGTGGTTGATCATCTGCGGAACTGCTGCTAGCGCTACAGGAAAACACCCCAAAGTGAAAAATGCAAAAACAAAGAGCCTATCGAAAAAGCTGGGGCGTGTCATGATTTTTTAGAGGATACTAAGCTCGAACACTGGTTTTAGGACAAATTCCGCGAATTGCAAGTGAACCAACGTGCAATCGAGCGGCATGAATGGAGTTCGACGGGCTTACCGACTTAATTGCCCGAATGTGAATAAGTGCGGAGGAACAGCTGAATGTCCTTCACGCTTGCGGCAAATCGATTGAGGCCAGTTTGTTCATCTTTCAATAACGTGTAAGCAGGAATGACAATCTTCCATCCACTGTTCCAGACACTCCGACCAATCAGACGGGTATTGGTGAATTCCTGGGGCACACTTCCATAGAACATCGTTGCATCAGCCACCGGACGGAAGGCTTGGTGTTTACGAATGATCCAGGGTTGCTCGCTCAGGGTGCCTGTGGCTGAGAAAAACTGGTTATTGTTGAATTGGGTGCCTCCGAGATTGTAGGGCAATGGCAGTGCTTGGTCCTGAACCGTCCAGCTTCGGACGGTATTTGTATCCCCAAGAGGCGGTGCCAGCATGCTATCGTTTCCGCAGGGGATCAAATAGACGTAAGGGGTAGCACCTAGCGCATTGCTACTGCTGGTATTCGGCGCACCACCGGAGTTGCCTGCGGCGTAGCTATCCATCCCCACATAGCCTGGAAGAGCAATGCCAACACTATAAATCTTCGTCGCGAAGTTACTCGGGGTGTAGTTATGATCGCCAGCAGCGTAATTGAGACAGAAGAAATTCAAGCCGTGCTGGATGGACGATTGGAATGGAATGATAATCCCTGGCACATCGGTTCCATCGGGCTTGACCAAATTGCGGCAGTACTTCGCCACATCACTATCGCCCGCGACGTTCGAAACCATGTGTTGCTCGAGTGTCTGCTGCCAAGCGTCATCATCGCTCGTGGTATCAGGGTTATTGATCAGCCTGAACAACTCGGAACGAAGTGAGAAAACCGTACCGTATTGATCTGGGTTATTGATTCCCAGGCGACCCTTGGCGACCGAGAAGTCGGAATTGACTTGGGCGAGAGTGCCCGCAAGACCCGCGTCACCTAGGGTACTGGTGGTTGCTTGCGGCGTACCGCCGGTCAAATCTCCAAGCGACCGAGATGCGACGATCCGATCAAAAATCTTTTGTCCTGAGGTCGTTCCCAACAAGCCCGTCTCATAATCATAACTCTTCACCGCAAGATAACTATAGCGGCTCGCAAGATCAAAAAGGCTTCGATACTGCACGAGCGATTCATCACGGAACAAGCGGAACGCGAGATCCTTTGTGCGATAGCCTTGGATGACCGCAGCCGCACGAATCCGGAACGATTCTCGCTCGGCCAGCACACGCAGACCCTTGGCAAGCACACTGCGAACCCGCTCGTTGGCAAGTTGATACTTCGTAGCAGGTCCACCGAGGGCAGACACCATCCCCGTCATTTCACGATATTTCTGCTCTACCTCGTAGGCCAACTGAGTCGCCTCAAGACTGAACTCCCGCTTGGTCAACTCAGCTTCCAGATCGAGTGAGGATTTGCTGATGTCGGTGTTGACGCTACGTGCAATGGTATCACTGGCAAACGCAGCAACGAGCATCGTTTCCTTCAACGTCTTTGCCGCCAGTAGGGTGCCGCCCCGTGCTCCAGAAAGTGCATCCGTGGCCAACCCGACCACTTTGGGCAGCATTTCGGAGATGCTATACGCTGCGTCATCGATGTACTCGGCTGCCATCGCCGTGCTCTGACCAATGGTCTCAGCAGCCGCAACTACTCCCATTTTCGTTTTGATGATGGCCTCCTTGTCGCTGCGATAAGCAACTTGGTTGGCGTGATTGTCGATCGTATCACTCATCAATTGGGCCTCGCGCTGAAAATCACGATTGCAATCGACGACCGAGCCAATGGCGTTCGAAAGATCAAGATAGGCAAGGTGCGCGTCCATTAAGGCTGACTGCAATTCGCCCGTTTCAGGACGAGCGCCCATGCCACCCGACCGATAGACGTCCGAGTATTGGATGAACTGGTTTGGATAGACCGTCACATTCTGCGTGACAACCTGCAAAGGATCATTGCTCTGCTTCACGATGTCCGCGATCGATTTCCCAGTAAAATCATCGTTGGCCAATGACGTCGTGATCTTCATCGAACAACTGGCTGGGGAGATGGTATCAGCCATCGCCAATGGAGTGGTCGAGAATGGACGATCCACCACAAACCAGTTGGTTAGATCGGGTCCTGAATAGTCCTGCGCATAAATCTTGCCCGCACCGACATCTCCCTCATAGGGCTTACCGAAAATTTCGATCAACTGGCTCACATATGCCGTCTCTTGATCGCTAATGGCGGAACTGTAGTCGTCCACGGTGTTTTGCTGAGTTCTCAGCGAGGCGGTCATCTTCCCCGCTTGTTGGAAGGCACCTGCAGCATTATTAAGAGCGACCAACGCACGACCATAGACCTGTTCGTAGTGAGACGTGCCGGCTTTCATCTGGTCAGGCGAAATGTCGAATGCGATCGCTCCCGAACTCAAGCCCAGCGGATTGAGATGCGCATCGGCATTGTCCATCGTCGTCTGCATGCTATCCGCCAGAGTCTCGAGTTCGACGAGCTCGGGAACCGTCGTTCGGTCAATCTTCTGAATGCCTGAATGAGTGTTATCCACTGCGGGGAGCAGGGCATTGCCCATGGCCCAATTGAAGAGCGCACCTTGGGTTGAGCGACTCACTGAGTCATCAAGCGCCCAGTGCTCGTTGGCATCGGCAAACTGAGTCCAACCACTGGACGTATCATCTTGATAATTCTTGCGGTAAACCAACTCGCAAATCTGTTGCGATGTCCGGGCGAGACTCACGGCGGAAGCCGCAAACTTGCGCTCGTCCTGATAGTCGATGGTGACGGCTTGGCCCATCACGGTCACCGCCTCGGCGCGCGGCGTCCATGTGAAGTTGGAGTTGTGCAGCAAGCGATAGTAGCCAGTCAGCGCGGTGAGGAAATGCCCGTAAGCATCGCCATGCCCTTGTGGGAACATCCATTGCGCGTCCGACTCGTCGATCACGCCATTGGCCGTGCTGCTTCCAGACTTTTCCTTGATGTTGTAGTTGGTGGCGTAAAGCGACTCACCGCTGTTGATCCCACCCGTGTAGTTCCAATAAAGGCGGTTGTATGCGGGTGCGGTCTGCACCCCTGGGCTCACACTGTCATCGCGCCCCCGCAGGAGGGCCAGCTCCTCATCCAGTGAACTGACGACCTGTCCCTCGAAGCTGAAACGACTGGTGTTGACCGATCCATCATCCAGCGAAATCGTGGGGTTTGCTGCGTCGGAATACGCCTCATTTCCGAGAATCATGTAGAGGTCGTTGAGATAACCTGCTGCGAGGATGAGTGCGTTGTTGGTGTCTGGGTCGTTGGTATTCGCATCGATGCTCATGCTCTTGGCGCGATTGAGCACGGTTTCATAAATTTCGATGAGCCCGACATCATTCACATTGTCCATGGTGAGTGCGATGTCCCCTTCCCAACGCTTGCCGGCTTGAGTGATCACGCTCACATCCGTATTGACGGCATTGTTGTAAAGATCGGTGACACGCTGTGAGAATGGGTTGATGGCTGCAAGCACCCGCTTGACCCAACCCTCGTTGAACTGTGCTGGCATCCAGCGCGACCAGTTGGTCGAACCGAGCACATTTCCCGCCGCTGCTCTTGGACGATAGCGAACGGTGAACCACCGATCATTGAGAACGAACTGTGGGCCGCCGAAGGGATTGATCACATCCCCACCGACGATCGCCGTATTGCTCAACACACCGCTCGGGTCGCTAGGCGTCTGCCATACCGTGTCAGAGGTGGTGACCACGTCGGTTTCGGTAGCAGCCTCTAACTGGAAGTTGACCGAACTGATCGCATTGAGATCGCTGGTGGTGTAAAGTGCCACTTCGATCACATTCGCACCGGCGGTAAAATAACTCGGTGCCACATTGAACTGCTTCGTCAAGCCCGTCGTTGACAGTCCCGTACCTGCTTCGGACTGGGTCAGTCCCGTCGTCAGCGCGTTGTAAGCCAGCACTGGGTTGCCATTCACGTAAAGCACTAGACCATCGTAGTTTCCAACACTCGCGCTAAAAACGATCTTGCCGGGCACCCCCGAGGTGAAATCTACTGCGGAAATCGACTTGAACACCACACTTGGATATCCGGCTGCAGCTTCTGTATCCGTGTAGGATTGAGTGACGACCGTCAGCTGCGACGTGCTATTGGTCGGAGCCTGTGAAAGAATGATCTGTGTGCTGCTGAGCACACTTGAAACCGTCGCGTTGCCAGTTAAACTGCTACCGCTCACCACCATTCCAGGCTCGATCGCAGACGTGTCGGCTAGGGTGACTGTCGTACCGCTCAAGCCCCTCACCGTGTAAGTTCCGACGAGCTTCGCCGAAGGTCGGATCAACACCGCACGCGGTACTGTCACGGTGCGCCCCGTGGCGATGCTTGCGTATTGTGCAGCCGTTGGAAGCTTTGCACCAGGATCAGTATACATCATCCACGTTGAGGATGCACCTAACTTGGTGGCCAACTCCGTGCGATAAACCGCGGGTGCACTGGCAGCGCCCGTCGTCCATCGCCAGTCGAATTCATACTCCTCGGGCTTGGCCGCGAAGTCACCACTGTGTCGGAGGCTCACCTGCTCATCGAGCGGGTTACTGGAATTCACCACCTTCAAGTCACCCGTGTAAAGGCGATTGGCCACCTTGAACACCTTGACCTGCACGGGATCCCCCTCGGGAGTGAATGCATTGCCATTTCCAAAAACCATCGTCGCGTAGCCAGTGCCTTTGCCCAATGCGGTCACTGCGTAACTGTCGACTGCGGTGTCAGGATTGGTAATTTCGGCCAGACTGCTCACGCCCACCTTGGAAGAACTGCTGACGATGTAGGTACCCAGCTTCGCCGTGTCCTCAGCAAAGGTATCCACCGTGGTGGAAAAACCGTCGATGGCAGCATCCCATTTGGCCTTATCGGTATTGCCAAGCGGAACCAGCGACTTGAGCTTCGTGACTTCCGATGCCGTAAGAACATTTAGATCCAGATAATCCTCGCCCGCGATTGCGTCGTGAAACTCACCTTTAAAGACCAGAGTCCCCTTCGTGCCGCGTAGGGGGTCGAGATAAATCCGCTGCTGCAGCGAAGGTGACAGCCCTTGGAAGTAGGTCTTTCCTTGATAGGAGGTGGTCGTGATGGAAGTCGGCAAGCTCGCGAGGCCCGTATCGCTCAACGCGTAAGTCTTTTCACGAGTCGGATCGTGCAACATCACACTTGCCTTGGCGCTGGTGCTGTTGGTGGTGTCCTTGGCGATCGATTGTTGATAATAAATTTGAGCGCTCGCTTGGCCACGCACCTGAGGCAAACCATACTTTGCGAGGGTGAGCGTCTCACCCACGGCAAGTTCAGGAACCGCGCTCGGCCATGCTGGGGTGTAAACGATACTCAGCGGTTGGTCGATTTGGCCCGCCCCACCCGTAGGGTCAGCATCGATCAAGTTGGTCGTCAGCAACTGACCGGTGCGGGAAGCATCTCGCAAAAACGGCAAAATGGTTCCCACGGCGGGTTGACTCGCCATCCCTGGAATGAAAAATCCGTCTTGGCTCTTATAGTAGAGCTTCATGGTCAGCGTCGGCGTGCCCGTCGCATGCGGACCCCGATGAATCCACGTGAACCCCTTGCGATCCTTGAAAGTGAATCCCTTGTAAGCAGCGGCAGACTGGACTGCGGTATTCGTTGGAGTATCGCCATAAATCTCTAGATCCTTGGCCGTGGCGTTATCACCGGCACCCACCATCGCCAAAGGAAGCAGGGGCAGCGGATAGGGCTTCACCAGCAAGGTCCCCGCAGTCGCGGTGTAGTTGAAGGTGTAGGTCGCATTCGTTCGCAGCACCTTGTAAGCGTGAATCGCTGGACGCAGGTCACTCGAATTAATATATGCAACAAGCACATAAGGCTCTGAAGTGTAGGTCGAACCCGCAGTGGTGAGATTGAGGTCGTCGCGCAGAGCGTAGGCACGACCACCGAGCATGAACGCATGCTCTTCATTTGGATTGTAACCCGTTTTGGTGGAATCATTTTGATAATACACCGAGCCCGATGCCTCAGCTCCAGTTAGATCGCCAGTACCAACGCCCTGTGCAATGACGATCTGTGAAGGATTGCTGGGGTATGAGACCGTGTAGCGACCAATTTTTCCTGCCACATAAAAGTCACTAAACTGGGACGAGGGCGCAGGCACCTTCTTGAACCACCTCACGGTGAGCGTATTACTGCCCGTCTTGGCATTGACTGGTATGATCGCACCCTTGTTCGCGGCATCCATTCCCTGAGTGAAGGGATTGATATACCCAGCAGGATAGTAGCAGGTGCCACTCGATATGTAGCCACCCAACTCGTGGCCACTTGGAGGTGCGATGCGATCACCCACGGTAGCCGTCGTGGTCTCTGCAATCCTCGCCGCTTGATCACTTTCCACCGTGTAAGTGAGCGTGGCCGCCCCATTGCTCGGGGGCGTCCCAGCAGTCAGGACAAATTGCGTACCGCTGAGGATGCTGGAGATCGTAGCAAGCCCAGTGATGCTTGGGCCCGAAACCAACATCCCAACTTCCAGTCCCATCGTACTTGCCACCGTGACCGTGGTCACACCACCCGTCGTGCTATAAGTCGATGCGACACTCAGGGCTCGGGTTTCCGCCTGCGTGTATAGGTTCACATACCACGGTGCGCCCGATGCCGTGAACTTCAGCAAACTGCGGTTCCGCCCATCGGCACCCGGATTTACTAGAACCGATTGCGTGAGCGCGTCCAAACTTGCCTCGGCCCCAGCAGGATCGTCCTGGTATACGATCGACGGCAGAGCTCCATTGATGAATTTCAAACCAGTGTCTGCCGTGCTCCCGCCAGCATCCACTGTCTGGAAAGTATAATCGGTTAGATTCGGCGACCACCGCAGCCAATACGCGTCCTTATACTTCGGCCAGCGAATTCCATAATCGCCTGATTCCAACCAGTAAAACTTTACATCATTGTAAGCGGTCGTGCTGCTTGGCATGCCATTGTCTGGATCATTGGGAGCGCTGGTGACACGTTCCGCGTAGTAGCTCGTCGAACCATCACTCGTGGTGACAGTCGAATAATAATTGACCGACGATCCATTCACCGGCGAAGGATCCAGAACACCCGAGGTTCCATCGTGCGGGAGAATGGGTTTACCTAAATAGGTCGTGGCATATTTCGTGTCAGCTTGACGGACAATTTCCACAATGTCCGAGCCGATGTAAGTCAGGACATCATTCCCAACGCGAGCTTTGCCGAGATACTCGACAAAAATCCGTCCCTCGACATTGTAGGCATACAGTTGCGCGGTTGCCCCCACCTTCGTGAACTTGAGAGTACTATAAATGTATGGGGTAAACGGACTGTCACCCGGTGAGACCACTTCATTGACCACCGCCTTGGGCACATAGTTGTTATAAATTGGATTCACCGCCATGATGTTGGGATCGGTGATCGCCACTGGCGGCGCGTCGAAGCCACGCTGGTTCCAGTAGATGGTCCGGATCGGCTTCGACGAGGTCGAAGCCACCGAGAAGGTCTCGGTCATGATCTCATAGTAACCACTGCCATTGGCAATATTGGACACCCAACTGACAGTCACCTGCCCGGGTTGCGAAGCGAAAGACTTCTCGGCGTGTGGGCTGTAATAATAATTCAACGCTGGGGTGATGGTGCAAGCGACACTGCCGGAGATGTTGCTATTAGCGAGGTCCGCTAAAGTCACGGTCGTACCCGTGATGTCGATGACTGGCTGCCCCAGCAGTGAGGCTCCCACCACCAAGGTGGCGGGCACGCTCGCCACGCTCACAATGCGGGTGGCAGTGCTGCTTGAGGTGACATTGACACTGCTCGTCAGGATCGGGGTGGTGGTCACCCCTAACGCTGTTAGAAAACCCTCACCCGGTTGCACCGGCTTTTGGCGCCAGTAGCCGACCGGTGCAGTGGTGACCAAATCGGCCTTGGTGAGAGGCAGCGTGATTTCATCACCCATCATGTAACGCGGCAATCCAGAGGCAAAAACGCCACCAAAAGTGCTACTGCGAAGCACCAAGGTGGTACCCGACGCCGCACTGGTGTCACGCGTGGTGTTGCTTGGGTAGTAGGGCGCAACGCTGAGAGTCGCTCGAGATGACCCCCCACTCTGTCCCATGCCTTGGTTGTTGCTACTGAGCGTTGCTGGCAAGGTTGCATTGTTGGTGATCGGGAGGCTCGCGCTCCCCGGTGGACCATAGGCAGTCGCGCTACCAGCTGCCACACTTCCCGTGCCCGCCCCGTTGAAGGGATGGTACAAGCGGTTCTGCTGGGAGACATTAAGCGAGTAAGTCTGCGCCTGCACCAGCGAGGCGGCAGCCAGACTCACGAGAATGAATCGTAGGGTATGGGAGAGCAAATTCACAGGAATGGAGTGCAAGTGTTCAGTGAGCGGTGATCCATGAAGAATCGTTCAAAAGGTTGGAGCATCGGTGACTTGAGGCGATCGGATGAAACATGGAAGGTTCATGCTGCGAGGTTACAAAACTCCTTCATCCGAACACTCATCCTCATTCTCCAGCTTTGATGGAAACGGTCTGCGGAATACTCGCTTTCTCGCTCAGCAACTTCTCAAGCGCGATCAGTCTGGCATTCTGCGATTCATCCTCTGCGGACTTTGCCGTGGCACGCTTTTCCTGCTCCGCCAACTTGGCCTCGAGTGCCTCGATTTTGGTATCCTTCTCGCGGATCTGTGCGCTGAGTCTGCTGAGATCGGCATCCGTGCGAACCTTATATTCTTGCAAGGCCTTACAAGCGATGGTCGCGAAGGTGGTGTAGCCGACGGTCTTTAGCCCATCGCTCCCTGTCGCCACAATATCCGGGAACAGTGGCTCCACCTCTTGGGCGATCACCCCAAACTCAAGCCTTGCCGCTGGATCAGTCATATCTTTCCAATGGAAGCGTCTGAATGGCAACTGCATGAGACGGTCCAGCATCGGCTCCGCGTCTACGATATCCTTTTTCAGAGTGCGATCCGAGTACCAGTCGATGTTACTATCTCCATCGAAACTGAAGCCTCTCCAAACGCCTGCATTCTGTCCCGGGTTGTAAACGTCGAAGGCAATTCCTGCTCGATCCCCACGAACCGACATTCTAGCCCAGAGATCCTGACCTGCTCGATACCCATGCATGGCAAACCCCTCGTTACTGGTGCCATCACCGGTTACTGTGATCGTGCCGACCGATGTATTGGTCCACCCAATATTGCTAACTGCCATTCTGCCGCCACTGAGCCATACCTCAGGAGTCGAGTTGCTGTCGCGCACCCACAAGCCACCCGACCCGTGATTGAAGTAGGTCACGTTATCAGTCCAGCGCGGCCAAAGGAAAGCTTCGTAAGTACCAGCGGCATTTTTTGCATTCATGATACCTCCATTGTTCATGTAGACGTGACTCAACAGCGTCATGTCTCCATCCGCTTGAAATGAACCCGCCACATGCAATTTGGCGCCCGGCGTAGCCGTGCCGATCCCTACCTTGTTGGAGCCGTCAATCGTGATCGCCGAGGCACCATAGCCGCTCTGAAGGTTCAGCTTTCCACTCGAGGTCCGTAACACCAAATCCCCAACAGCTGCAGATGTCGACCAACTTCCTGCACTCGTGGCGATTGACATGTCTAAAGAGTTCACTCCCGTCGACAAAGTTAAGAATGGATTGGTGGAGTTTTCGGCATAAATATTCCCGCCATTGAGCTGAATATTCCCGCCGCTTACATGAAGCTTCGAGCCAGTTGTAGGACTGCTGACGCCGATCCCCACACTACCAGTCCCAGTGACCCTTAAACGCTCGGTGCCATTCGTGTTCAGAGTCACCACCCCGTCAGCAGGTGAGAACAAGCCGCCGTCGGCATCCCCACCGGTTCCGAAAATATAACCTCCCGCACCCGTCGCGCTGACCGATCCCTCAACACTGAGGCGAGCCGAAGGTGCGCTGGTTCCGATACCGATGAGACCGCCACCAGGATTGAGAAGTAAGGGCCCAGCGGTGCTGGCCGCAGTGTAAGACTGAATCGTTGAGCGGTTGTTGGTGGTGTCGAATCCGATGAGTAGCCGTTCATTGGCGTCGGTGTTACCACGGATCACCAGTTGGCTGGCTGGCGTGCTTGCATCATCGCCTTGCAAGGTCAACTTGGTCGTCGCTGGGAAAGATCCCGTGGCACCGATGCCGACTTGGCCCGACGCGTTCCAAAGCAATGCCGTATTCTTGGTACCGCTCGCATTGGAACCCAAAACCCCGCCGGCATTGCCGTAGAGCACCGGGCCATCGACCGTGACCCCGCTCCACGTGCGGTTGCTGCCATACCAGCCGAGACCATAATTGGTCGCCGTGCCAGAGGTGGGCGTGATGGTGAGATCGGTGCCGCTGGCGATGCTATCCGCCACTTGAGCATGGAACGTGAATGCTGCCGTCGTAATCGCCTGACGTGGACTGATCGGCGTATCCGTCGCGGTGATGCTACCGTCGCCATTGTCCACCATGATTTCAATGTAGCGGGTTGCGGTGCCGCTAGTGAATACCGAGTCGAGCGCTGGGCGACTCTCGGACGCTGCCGTACCAGTCGCGGTGGTACCCGCACCCAGAAGCACACTGAACTCACCTTTGTAGATCGTGACCGTTTGTTCCTCCGTCCAGAGACGATTGCCACCCGTTGCGGCATCATAAATCCGGAAGATGACCTTGCGATTCAGTGCACCCGTTGCACCAATCAGTGTCCCGGTGGAGTCAGCAACGATTCCTTGGTAGTTGATCGTGGATGGAACTGCGGCAAACGAGGATGCCCCAGAGAGGAGCAAGAAGGTGAGTATGCGATGGGTCGTTTTCATGGCGGTAGGAGAGATGGCGTTAGATGTTAGATTTTCAAAAGGTCGTATAGTGGTTCGTTCAGCTTCACTGCGAAAGCGTTCCAATTTCAGAGGCGCGGCGGAGTTCAAAGGTACCATCCAGCTGAATGGCACTGCTGTGGAGTCCAGTGACGACCTCGCGGTAGGTGCCACCGATCACCGTGCTGCCCCAACCATTTACGGTGCCACCCGTCGGCGGGGTGGTGGTGAAATTGAAGGTTCCCGCACGGCTTACGGTGTAGCTTTCGTAACCCTCAGCCGCGGACTCGAAGCGGGCATTTTTGTTGTCGTGATCTGGGTGAAACTGGTGGACGAAGGGATTGCTTGGATCGTTGTAGGGTAGCGAGATGGTGCAGGTCAAATTGCCACCAAGGGCAACCGAGCCACTGCCGGTGACCACGCGTCCCGTCGGCAAGTGCGCAGCCGAAAAACGCCGCGCCGTCGAAAGACTGGAAGTTTTAAGCAATGATTGAGACGTGCAGATGCCATTGCTGTTTGGGGCCACCGCCAGAGTCCCGAGATAGACCTTTGAAAGCAGCTTCGCCGTGCCGTCATCGGCCACATGCAAAAGCGTGCGCAGCTTGAATGCACCCGCGGTGCCGGTATCCGTGAGCGCGGGCGGCGCAGCAATCGTCACCTCAGGGGTGATGGCATAACCGCTACCACCGGAGAGAATGGTAAACCCGCTAATCGCCCCATTACTCACCTTCGCGATGGCACTCGCAGGCTGACTGGTGAGAGTCGGCGCAGCCAGCGTCACCGTCGGCGCGCTGTAGTAACCGTAGCCCGGATTGGTGATGGTGAATCCCGTCACGCGGTTGTTGGCAACCGCCGCAGTCGCCGTGGCTTGCAGCGCAGCCGGTGGAGACGAAAGCGTGACCGTCGGCGGGGACAGGTAGCCAGCGCCCGCAAGAATCTTGGTGACGCTTGCCACGGTGGACCCACTGAGCGTGGCGTTGGCCGTGGCCGCCACCGGAGTCACGAAGGTGCCTCCACTGATCGTCACCGTTGGCGTGCTGAGATAGCCAGTTCCATTATTGGTCAAGTTAATCGCCGAAACCGCTCCGCTCGAGAGCACGGCTGTTGCCACGGCTGGCACGGGGGCAGGTGGTGCAGCAATCGTTGCGGTGGTCGGCATCACCGTGTAGCTACCATTTACCCCTTTCACAAGCGTGCTTACTGCGAATTGTGCGGCATTTCCAACCGCCGTGGGCGCGATGGTGCCTGAGGTGATATTGCCACCGCTGAAGGTAAGCGAGGGGGCAGTGGTGTAGCCCACCCCCATGTTGGTGATCGTGATGCCCGTCACCAATTCGTTGGTGAGAGTTGCATTGGCCGTTGCCACCGTCGTGGGACTGCCACCACCCGAAATGGTCACGCTTGGCGCAACCGAATACTTCATATCCCCAGAGGTAATCGTAAAACTATCGGCAGTGAGACCAAGGGTGGCGGTCGCATTGCCGCCCGTGCCGTTACCACCCGAAATCGTCACGGTTGGAACCGTCGCATAACCCGAGCCCGACAAGCCCTTCACGATCGACCAGTTCGTCGCATTGCCGGTGATCGTCGCGTTGGCGGTGACCCTCGCAGCCGGCGCACTGATTGCCACCGTGGGTACCGCCGAATAATAGCCTCCGCTGTTGATGACCGAGACCGAACTCAAGCTTTTGCCGTTCATGATCGCCTCAGCCGTGGCATTCGAGCTTGAGGGCGGCGCACTGAGCGTCACGGTGGGGGCCGTTTGATATCCCAGTCCCGCGTTGACAACGGTGAAATTGCCGACCGCTCCGGCGGATAAGTTGGCTGTAAAGCTGGCGGACACCGAGGCCGTCGGCGCGCTCAGAGTAACTGCTGGGGCTGTGTTATAACCAAAGCCACCCTCCGTGAGAGTCAGCGATGTCACCGTCCGGTTTGCAGAGCTAAATGCAGAGGTGGCCGTCGCCAACTTCATGTCGTTGCCAGCAGGTGCCGTGATCGTGACCGTGGGCGCGGTGGTGTAGCCAAAACCACCCGATCCATCGATGGTTAACCCGGTGACAACTCCGTTGGTCAAGGTCGCCGTGGCACGACCCGGATTAGAAACCTTACTGCTCACGCTATTGAGCTGGATGTCACCCACCCAAAGACCCGCCAGCGAGTCCTTCATGGCAGTGACCGGTAAATACAAATCCATGAGATTCGAACTCTCCGTGAGACGCAGCAGTGAAGCATAAAGCGCATTCGTTGCACCGGTCATGGTGGTGCGGTCAATGCCCAGCACGATTTCCACCGTGCTCTGAGGCCCGATGACTTGGGTGGTTGCCGATGTCAGAGCGGTCGATGTCCACGAGCCGGTGGCCGCGTTGAAGGTTCGCTGAGTCAATGACACCGATCCGGTGACTGCAGTCAAATAGGCGGGGGCAGCCTCACTTGCGGCGGGGGTCAGCGTCACCGTGACAGGAGCAGAGGTTCGGTTGCGCAGGCGGAGAGTCACTGAATTCACCGAGCGCCCGAATGCCACTCCATCCGCTCCACTCAAGCCGACTTCGATGGGAGCGTAGAAGTCGCCCGTGACCTCCGCGGAGAACCAGTAGGCCTTGTTGCGATCCAGCTGCTCCGTGTTGGTCGAGAACAACTTGAGCGGGTTGGTCGATGACAAATCTCCGCCAGCATACTTGAATATCGATGATTGGGTGGAAATGGCCATGGGAAACGTCGCGAAGTAATTCGCAAACGTCGGGAACGCGGTACCTGTACCGGTCGCCAACGTGGGAAAACCTAGTAAGTTCGCGCCGTTGCGTACCCAGGAGTTCGCAGGGAGCATCGGCGACTGCTTGATGGATACATTGTACGTGCTGCTTGAAGTGCCTGCACACTTGACCAAATACGCGCATTGTCCCGTGAGCTTCGTCAATGTCGTCTCAGCAGTCACGCCTCTCTTCCAGACATTCCATTCGGCAGTGCCAGCGGATGGAATGAGCGGGGTGGTGGTGAACTGAACTTGGGTTGGATTGGTATTCCAACGCCAGATCTCGGTGACGTTGGTATTCGTGATCAGGTTATCAATGGTATCGTAGCTGGCATCACCATGGAGGTAAATCGCGTTCCACCCCCCTTTCAACACATAGGTCTCCGTCTTCCACTGGGCGTTAGCCATAGTAGCGAAAATCAGCGAGCAAAGGGCAAAAATCAGTTTTTTCATCGAACAGAGAGACGGTAAAATTCCTTGGTGCTGGAGCGCGGCGCCGCAAAGGCAGAGAGAATCCCAACATCCTTCGCCTGATACGCCTCGCTGCCGGTCGCAGATGCAGTCGCAGGAGCACCCACCGCGAAGGCAACCCGCGTCCACGTCTTCATGTCGAGCGTGCTCTCAATCGTGTAAACCTTGCCCGTGATCGCAAAGAACTCGAAGCGCACGCTGTCCGCGAGTTTTTCTTTAATACTCAAGCTGAAGCGCTCCGTGGCATCGCCAGCGAAGGTGCCTGCCACGTATTCCATCCAGTTGCTCTGACCGTCTTTGTCGAAGTCGCCATTCCGATCGATGAGCGTGAGATCCCACTCGCCATTGTCGTTCTGGTAGTAACCGGCTTGATAGAGCTGCCAGGCCTCCCAGTCGTCGGGCAGGCCATCCTTGTCCTTGTCCGCACCGAGCGTGAGATCCAAGCGGACGCGCTCACTCCCCTTGCCTGCCGTTAAACTACCGCTCACTTCGATCGGATAATACCAAGTCTCAAGCTTGGTGACTGGATCCTTCATCGACACCGCGAGGCTGAACACGCCGCTCGCCGCCAAGGCCCGATCCGAATAAATTGCGGTGCCCGAGCGTGCTTGGTCGATGCGGATCTTGAGCTCGTAGCTTTGGTCGATTTGGCTGGAAGTGACCGGAGTGCGGGCCATTTCCTTGGTGCCCTTGAGCAGGACCACCTCGGCGCCCTCGGCGGTGATCGTCTGGCCGACTTGATCGCGCACGATCCCGAACAGCGTGTAATACGGCGCTGGCGGGAAGGCGTGGACCGAGTTCGTGCCAAGGCAGACGAGCAAAGCCACAAAAATACTGACCACCGATTGCGGCATACACCTAATCACTCTTGGGAATATCAATTTCATCGGTTCATGAAGTGGCACTAGGTCAGCAGGTTAATGGCGAAATCGAGCGACGCATGAAAGCATTAAAACGCAAAAATTGGGTTCAGGATCATTAAATTGCATAAAATTGCTTAAACGCGGCGCTGTAAGCACAAATCAAACCAACCACACCACCCATTTGCAGCAGACGGTGAAGTCCAACCGCCGAGAAACTGCCCCCACGGAGCCGCAAAGAAGATGCTGATTGAAAAATCGGCTTAGGAAGCCATCGTTTGCGCATGTCATCCGATCGCTTGTCCATCCCGCAGTATGCCATGGCCCTCGCCCACGTGGCGAGCCTGCGGTCCGAAGACCCCTACCGCAAGGTCGGTGCTGCTGCATTGGACTTTGACAATCGGGTGATTGGAACTGCCTACAATGGACTCGCGCCCGGCTATAACCCGCATCCGGGATTCTGGGATGACCGCGACGCACGCCAAAAATTCATGCTTCACGCGGAGGTAAACCTCTGCAGCCTGTTCCGCCGCGGCGAGGCAAAAATCGTCGCGACCACCACCATGCCCTGCACCGCCTGCATGCAGACCCTCTGCGCCTATGGCATCAAGGAAATCTACTATCGCGACATTTATCATGTCTCAGACGCACCCGAGATCGCCGCACTCTATCAGGTTAGACTCGAACAAGTGTCCGAGTTTCCCCTTGGGTAAGGCACCGCGCATCCGCTTTGGCCAGCACCCTGGTTACAGATCGATTCTTATACCCCCATTTGCCGCGCTCCGATAGATCGCTTCGATGACCTCGACCGCCTTGCGCGCTTCGACCGCCGATGTGGCCGGCTCCCTGCCCTCGCGGATCGCTTGAACCACATCCTCGAAGTTCCGCTGGTGTTGGTGGAATTGAATCGCCTTGGGATCATTTCCACCCAAGCTCGTCTCCGATCCGCTCATGAGGGTGCCGCGAATTTCCGCATCTTCGGGGGCTTCGTTTTGAAATTCCCAAAGCTCGAAGGCTTCATCGGCGAGATAGACTGAGCCTTCCGTGCCAGCCAATTGCACCCTCGCCGGTTGGCCGGATTTTGACCAACTGCAGGTGGATCCCTCAATGACCCCATAGGCACCGCTCGCGAACTTAAGCATGGCGACCGCCGTGTCCTCGACTTCGATGCGATCATGAGCCAAGCAAGCGGTTCGGGCCTGCACCGACTTCAAGGGCCCAGCAAGATAAAGCAAAGCATCGATGCTGTGGATCCCCTGGTTCATCAATGCACCGCCACCATCCAGCGCCCATGTCCCACGCCAGTCCGCCGAGTCGTAGTAGGCTTGGCTGCGAAACCACTTCACGTAACAAGACGCCGAAACGATTTGCCCCAAGCGCCCGCCATCGCAAGCTCGCTTGAACGCTGCCATTGCGGGATGAAAACGCCGATTCAAAATGGCCGCCAAGGTTCTTCCGCTCGCATGGGCCGCGGCGATGAGACGGTCGATCCGCTCCGTGGAAATTTCGAGCGGCTTCTCACAGATCACATGTTTCCCCGCTTCAAGCGCCGCGAGAACCGGCTCCAGGTGCGCGCCCGATGGCGTCGCAATCGTGACGATCTCCAACTCAGGATCTGCTAGAAAATCGGCAAGCGAGGCATGCGCCACCGCCCCGTATTTCGTAGCGAGCGCAACCGCACTCTCTGGGCGATGATTGAAAACGGAACGCAGAGTCCCACCGCTTATCGCCTGAATCGCCTCTGCATGAAATGCACCGATGGTACCAGAGCCAATGATGCCGAAATTCATTTCAACTGGCTTCGTCTACGAATCGGTTAGACCATCGGGATTTTTTGATTCATGATCGCCACCCATGGCCATCGGCCTCACGCGTAGGTAGCCGAGGCGCGGCGGATCTCACGCATCAAGCTGCGAGTCTCTTCCTGCCAACCATTGAGCACCTCACGAGAAAGCTGCACACGATCAGAAACCGCTTTTTCCAACTCGTGATAGTTGGCCGAGAGCTTTTCCACCATTTCGTGAAGGGCATCTGCCGCACGATGCGCCGTCGATGCTGGATGCTGGCGCATTTCCGCCAAGTGTTGTTGTGCCTTGCGGCGGGCCTCGCCCATCTCCGCGAGAAGGATGCGACCATCTGGCACACGGCGAAGTCCCTCCGCAAGACCCAGCTTCGAGAGCGTCCAGATCGTCCACTTGCTCGGATCCCACTGCCATGGCTTTACGCCATTGCGGTAGTCATGCTGGAACTCGTGGTGGTAGTTGTGGTAGCCCTCACCAAAGGTCAAGAAGGCCATCACCGCGCTATCGCGAGCACTGTGACTGGTGGAATACGGCTGACGCCCGACGGTATGACAGAGCGAATTGATGAAAAACGTGCAATGCTGGGCGACGACAATTCGGGCCACCCCGGCAAGCAGGAAGCCACCGAGCGCGCCAGTCGCTGGATCCATGCCCTTTGAGAGATTCCAGTAATACCCAAGGATCGACGGGAGAATCAGCCCCACCACCAGAGCGATCCAATGAACGTAGCGATGTTGCAGCATCACCCACTTATCCTTGCGGAGGTCGGCGACATTGTCCAACGGCGGCTCTGGATCGAGCTTGAAAAGCAGCCAGCCGATGTGCGCCCAGAAGAATCCCTTGGAAATATCATAGGGATCCTCGTCATGATCGACATGCTTGTGGTGCCGGCGGTGATCGGACGCCCAGTTTAGGCAGGAGTTCTCGAACGCACAGGCTCCGAAAACTAGGGTGAACAATTTCACGGGTAGCTTCGCCTTGAACGACAAGTGCGAGAAAAGCCGGTGATACCCGACCGTGATGCTCATCATCGTCGCGGTGACGTAGAAGAAGAACATCGAGAACTGGAACCAGTCGATTCCATGGTGGAAGAGGTAAATCGGAACCCCAATGAGGGCCACGAGGGCGGTGCCGATGAGGAATGAGCTGGTGACCCAGTTCACCCGATTGAAAGGAATGCGATACATGTTGAATAGGAATGAAACCCTTGTCACAGCCGGATGTTTAACCGAGCGGTCGGTGCAAGTGCGCACCGATAGTGACAAGACAATGCTTGATAAGCCACATCCCCTTACCACGCAAGCCCACTTTTTTCGGAAATCCAGTAGGTTCTGGCTTGACATCTGGAAGCCCGTCCAATAGAAACCGCGCCCCGAGATTTCTACGGAACCAACCAAAACAACCAACTATTACCGCATGCGTGGAGTGACCATGAAGAAAGGCGAGCCTGTTGACCGGGCCCTTAAGCGCCTCAAAACCAAGCTGGATGCCGAGGGCATCCTTGAAGAAATGCGCCGCCGCCGCGCATTTGAGACACCGACCGAGCGCAAGCAACGCAAGCTTCGCTCCGCTTCGAAGCGCAATAAAATCCGCTGGCGTTTCTCGACGGGCCCAGTGATGGACCGCCCCGAAGGCATGATTTAATTTTTATTGGTTCCAAGGTTTTCGGTTTGAAACGGGTGTCATTTGGCACCCGTTTTTTTGTCCTTATCCCATCCCCCGAACGAATCGCAAATCGAGGATTTTGCTAAAATGAGTTGGTCTGAAGGGATTACACGAGTATACCGAAGGCCCATGAGCGAGGCGGCAAACCAGATTAAAAAACCCCGCGTCAACGTCCGACGCCCAGACGTGATGGAGCGGGTCTCCGCAGAGGTCGCGGTTCATTTCCATTCAAGCATCGTCGAAAAACTCCGCGACCGAGGCGGGAAAATGACCATCGCCAACACCACGGTCCTGCTCGCCGAGCAATTCGGCTTTTGCTACGGCGTGGAGCGCGCGATCGACCTCGCCTACGCCTCACGCCGAGTCTTCCCCGAAAACCGCATCTTCCTCATCGGGGAAATCATCCATAACCCCGATGTCAACCGCCACCTGAGGGAAATGGGAATCGTTTCACTTCCATGGCAAGACTTGGATGCAAGCTACGACGACCTCACCGAAGACGACGTGATCATTGTGCCGGCCTTTGGAGCCCCTACCCACTTCATGGACAAGGTAGAATCGCGTGGCTGCTATGTGGTGGACACGACTTGTGGCGATGTCATGAAGGTCTGGCGCCGCGTCCGAGGCTACGCAAAGGATGGAGTCACCTCGATCATTCATGGAAAATCCAACCATGAAGAAACCCGCGCCACCGCCTCCCACGCCCTCGGAGAAAATGGCGATGGCCACTACCTTGTGGTCCTTAGCTTGTCTGATGTCGACTACGTCTGCGATTTCCTCCGCAACGGCGGGGATAAGGCTGACTTCCTGATGCGCTTCCAAGGCGCTCACTCACACGGATTCGACCCTGAACTCCATTTATCAAAAATCGGCGTGGCCAATCAAACGACCATGCTCAAATCAGAGACCGAGGAGATCCAACACCGTCTCCGCAAGGCGATCACCGCCCGAGATGGTAACGACGTAGCATTCCAAATGTTCGACACCATTTGCGGTGCCACCCAAGAACGCCAAGACGCTTTATTCGAAATGCTGCGCAAGCCAATGGATCTCCTTTTGGTGGTCGGAGGGTACAACAGCTCGAACACCGCCCACCTCGTGGAAATCGCCGAGCCTGAATTACCAACCTTCTTCATCCGCGGCGCCTCATGCATCCGCTCGCTTGAAGAAATCGTTCACTACGACCTCCACCACCATGAGGAAAAAACCTCGGATTACTCACGCTTGTTCTCACCAGAACGCCCAGTCACGGTCGGGATCACCGCTGGAGCCTCGTGCCCGAACAACCTAATCGAGGAAACCCTCGTGAAGATCTTCGAACTACGCGGCATCCCTCGCGAGGCGCTCGCAACTAACTGATCACGTGTACTTCATGAAGGCGGTGTAGACCTCCGATGGAATATCGAGAAGCGAGTAGTCCTTCGACGACACGAACAACAGGCTCTGCTTGCCCTTGCCTAACAGCTCATTGTCCGAGCCAAAAATCTGATGCTCCAACGTGCAGAACTTGCGGTTGAAATCCGCCACGCGGATCTTGACGGTGATCGTATCGAATTCGCGGGCCTCACGAACAAACTTGTGCTCAAACGAGCGTGTCAAAATATAGAACTTGGACGTCTTGAGATCGAAGTCAGGCATCGCCGTATTGAAAAACAATTCGCGAGTTTTTCCGACAAACAGGGCATACATGCCGAAGTAAACATTCCCCACCGAGTTCGTATCGGCATACGTGGCAATCATGGAATACACGAACCACTTATCCTCAAAATGCCCCCCAAGCGCGTGGTGATCATGAGGCGCCACCACATCGGCACCGGTCGCGACATTGACGGTCTTGGTGATGGCCTTGATCGCGGGGATTTCTGAGGCAGCCTCGATCACCTCACCCGCCTTCTCCGTCACCACTCGTAGCAGGTCAGCATTGAACACCAGCCACAAAACGTAGGCCAATGGCAGGATCGACCCGACCACCAGCAGCATCGTTTCGCTCTTCAGATAGCCAAATGCGAAAATCGCCAGCGACATGCTCGCCATCGAGAACATCCGGATTTGTGGCAACGGTTGTTGTGAGTTCGGCACAAAACAGCGAGCGATCGCAAGCGCCGCATACCCCACAAAAAACGAGGCGTAGAACACCATGAAATACTCCAGCTCAAGACGCAAAAATATCCCCACCAAGGTGATCAGCCCGACCAGTAGGAACGTCGGGATCGGCGAACCCAAAATTTGCTTTGGAATCAGCGAAACAAGCATGTTTTCGCTCTTCTCCACATTTTTCCCTAGGAACCACTTGAGCGCGACATACCCGCTATCGAGAGTGGTGAGAGCACAAATCGAGAGGAACGAGAAATAGGCCACCGGCAACGTCCCACCGAGCACATTGTAGTTCCGATTGAAATACTGAGTGATCAAGTCATGCGCATAGTTGAACCCATCCAGCCCCGCCCCGGCGGCGAATTGATCGCCACGCTGAGTCATCACCCAAAGTGCAAGGCACCCATGGAAAAGGAGCATGAGAAAGAAGATCGAGCCGCCAAAAAAATAGCTCGCACGGATTGACGTCTTCTCGCGGTGGATTTGGATCGCACGCTGCCAGTGCTGGAGGTCAAGCCATGGCCCGACCAAAAGCCCGATCACCAGCGGGATTGCGTACCCCAAAAAGCTCGCACCCTTCCATTCAGCCTGAAATGGAGACACCCATGGCATGGCCGCTGGCACCAGGGGCTTCAAGCCTGACAAAATCACCCCGACGCAAATGACGAGCAGACCACCCAACATTCCGTGGCTCAGCTTGATTTTTTGAATCCCAAATTCTTCGCCGAACAAACACCCCGCCGCAAGAATAACGAAGACAATCAAGCAAAGATAAAGTCCGAGCAAAGGACCCACCGCCAATTTGAGCGGGACGAAGAGGTAGTTCACCAGCGCGAATACCGTAAGCGTCAATGCCACGACCTGATAAAGATACAGGATCAACCGAAACGGCTTGGAAAACTTATCAAAAAACAAGGCCAGCGATTCCTGCCCCCCACTTTGACGCTTCGCAACGCTCTGCGTCAGAAACCCGAACAACATGAGCCCAAGCGCATTCGGAATCGCAAACATCAACAGCCCCTGCAATCCGAACATGAAGGACATCTGAACACTGAAAAACAATCCCAGCCCCCACATCCACGAAAGTGCGACAGAATTCCCCCAAAGCACTGCATTGAACCAACGAAAATTCATAAAGTCCGCCAAGGAACCTCCAATTCCATCAGGGAGCAAGCTAGATTGTCAGCGAATTCCCAATAAAACCCTGATTCTCATGCCGCGATTTTGTCAATCCGCCCGCCAGACCCTCTTCGCACAAAGTTTTTGCCTCCAGCGAAGATTCGCCTTGAGACAATCCGCCCTGTGGAGAAACTCTGCCTCCGGCCTGAGGATTTCCATTGATGCCGACTGTTTCACCCTCTTTACTCACTGCGCCCCAAACAACGGCAGCCCGAACATTTCATGATTGAGAACATCCGCAAATACACTGGCTTGATGACCGTGATCTTCGTGATCCTTTTCATCAGCTTTTTCTTCCTCGACTCCCGCTCCGTCCGAAACATGGGTGGAGGCCAAGCCGTGCTGAAAATTGCAGGCCGAACCTACTATGACAAGGAATACAATAACCTTGGCACCAGCTCGTTTGAACTCGCCTCAAATCTCGCACGATCCGGCGACTTCGGACTCTATCAGTTCCTCATGAGCCTCTCCGCCGGTGCCACCAGCGAGAAAACTGCCTCCGAAAAGTTCTTCATCGGCCGCATGATCCTCAGGAATGCTAAAGAAGAATTTGGCGTATCCCCCGGTGACGAAGAAATCTCCACCTACCTCCGGTCACTGCGTGTCTTCTCTGGACCCGACCAGAAATTCAGCCCTGAAACTTACCGTAACTTCATCGATAAAGGCATCGGCCGCCTCGGCATGACCGAGAAAGACCTCCGCGAACTCGCCTCCGATGTTCTGGCCGCGAAGAAAATCAACGCCATCATCGGGTCGGGCCTCAGCGTTGACCGCGATGCTGCCGCCAAAAACCTCGCCCTCGAGAATCAACAAATCACCGGCGAACTCGCGAAACTCCAACTGGCACCCTTCGAGGAAAAAATCCAACCGACCGAGGAGGAAATCAAAAAATACTGGGAACGCATCTCGGACTCTTTCACCACCGAACCCCGCCGGAAGTTCACCTACATCGTCGCCACTCCTGCCCCTACGGCTGAGCCAAAAGAAGATGCCGAACCCGCCGTCGATCCGAACGCCAGCGAGGATGTGAAAAAAGCGGCCGCCGCGAAAAAAGAAGAAGCCAAAGCGAAGCGCGCCGCAGCCGCAGCTGAGGAACGCCGCAAAAACCAACTCGCACTCGATGGCCAAGTCGATGACTTCCTCTTCAAGCTCGAAGACCAAAAAGGCACGGGCTTCGAAGACCTCGCCAAGGCCAATCACTGGGAAGCAAAAACTTCAGAGCTCCTGCCTCGCAGCGCAGCCCCCAAGGACCTCGATGTCGCGCTCCGCTCGTCAAGCCGAGGCGGAAAAGCCATCGACCAGCTCTTCCAAATCCAGGAAACCAACGACCCATTCTCAAAAATCTCGGAGGCCATCGCCATCGGCGAAAACCAATGGATCGTCGCACGCCTCGATGGTGAAGAAAAATCCCGCCCAAAAACCTTCGAAGAGGCACGCGCCGAAGCACGCGCCCAGTTGATTTCGGAGAAGGCTGCCGAGGCCATGAAGACCGCCGCAATCGATGCCGTCACCAAAATCAAGACCTCTATGGTCGCCGGAAAATCCTTTGCCGACGCTGCTAAAGAGGCTGGCATCACCGACCATAAGGCATTCTCTGCCATCAAGAGCAGCTACCGCCCCGACAGCGCCACCGAACCGCAAAACCTGTTCGAAGCAGCTCGCACGATCGACCCAGGCACCATCGCCGAGGTGATCACCGAAAGCGACCGTGCCTTCATCCTCTTCGTCGCCAAACGCGAGGTGGTCAAAGAAGCCGATGCCGCATCCAAAATCGATGCCGAACTCGCATCGCGCGCGAACGAAAACGAAACCATCGCTTTCGCTTCGTGGATCGCCGCCCGCACCGAAGCCGCCAAGGTCGAGCAACTCTACAAGCACTGATCCGCTCGGATCCCTTGGTCGCGCCACTGCTCACCCATGTCCGACGACCTTCAAGCCCTCTTCGACGAGGCCAACGGCCACTTGGCGGTTGGCGAATTTGAGGAGGCCATCACGCTCTACCGACGCTGCGTTGCAATCGATCCCACGTTTTTCGATGGCTGGCACGCGCTCGGCATGGCCCTCTTGAAAACGGGCCACCTCAAGGAAGCCATCGGCTGCGGACTTCAGTCGGTGGCCCTCGAACCCAACGACCTACTCGCTTGGACCAGCCTTTCCCAAATGTATGTCCGCGACGGCAATATCCCCGAGGCGGAATCCGCCAAAGGCAACGCCCGCATCTTGTCACTCGGCGGAAAAGTGGTGAAATCCTAGGATCTAACCCCAAGCAGCCACTTGCGGTTCTTGCACGAGGGGCATCACCTGTGTTTTCCTCGCTGGAGAGCGCTACGCTCCCACCCACTCACGGATCATCGATCCTTCGCTTTTTCCTAACATGTTCTACATCACCACCGCCATCGACTACACCAACGGCTCACCACACATCGGCCATGCCTATGAGAAGGTCCTCACCGATGTCATTGCCCGCTACCGCCGGCTTCGTGGCGATGAGGTATTTTTCCTCACCGGCGTGGATCAACATGGCCAAAAAGTTCAACAAACCGCCGAGAAGGAAGGGGTTTCCCCCGCAGAGTTTGTCGCCCGCACGACGCTGAAATTCTCAGCACTCTGGGAGAAACTCGACGTCCGCTACGATGGCTGGGCCGAAACGATCGATCCTCGCCACCAAGCCTGCGTCCGCTCAATCCTCAGCGAACTCAAGGAACAAGGCCAACTCTACAAGAAAACCCACGCTGGCCACTACTCGGTCCGCCAAGAACAATTCCTCCAAGATCGCGACCGGGACGAACACGGCAACTTCGGCCCAGAATGGGGCGAAGTGGTCGAGGTGGAAGAAGAGAACTGGTATTTCAAACTCAGCGATCACACCGACTGGCTCAAGGGATTTATCGAAAACCATCCAGAGGTGATCATCCCCACCTTCCGGAAAGCCGAACTGCTCAACGCTCTCGAAAAAAACTCAGGCATCGACCTCTGCATCTCACGCCCCAAGGAACGCCTCCAATGGGGCATCGAGTTCCCCTTCGACGAAAATTTCGTCACCTACGTCTGGTTCGACGCACTCATCAACTACATTTCCTTCGCCGGATACAAGGCTTCGCCGGATGCCGGGCTCCCAGATTTCTCGAAACTCTGGACCGCTGAAAATCGCCCCGTCCATGTGATCGGCAAGGATATCTTGATCCCCGCCCACGGGATTTATTGGCTCTGCATGCTCCATGCCATGGGATTCACGGACGCCGAAATGCCGCGCCTCCTCGTCCACGGCTGGTGGAACATCCGCGGCGAAAAAATGGCCAAGTCCACCGGCAACGTGGTGGACCCCAACGAGCTCGCAAAGAAGTTCGGCATCGAGGCGGTGCGCTACTATCTCGTACGCGACATCGTCACCGGTAAGGACTCGGACTTCGACATGGATCGACTCATCATGTTGTTCAACACCGAGCTTGCCAACGAACTCGGCAACCTCTGCAACCGCGCGCTCAACATGAGTCAACGCTTCACCGGCGGCATCCTCCAAAAAGGCGGCCCACTGACCGATGAAGAAACAGCCCTACAAGCCTCACTCGCAGACTCAATCGCCGCGTACCAGCACTCCATGGACGAGTTCGATGTCTCAAAAGGCCTAGAAGCACTCAGCCGCCACATCGTTCACTGCAATGGATACGCCGAGCGCATGAAACCATGGGAACTCAATAAAAACCCAGAAAACAAGGAGCGCCTTGCCACGGTCCTCTACCACCTCGCCGAGAGCGTCGCACATGCCTCGGTCTTGCTATCGCCGATCCTTCCCGCCGCCGCCGCCAAACTCGCCGAGCAACTCCAACTCCCCAACCTCACCACGCTCAAACTGGCCGACCTCCACTGGGGCCTGGTTCCTGACCACCACACGATCGCCGCACCCCAGCCGATTTTCCCACGCATCGTGTCCGAAAAGCCTGCCTAGGCTCCGCAAGATCAATCGCCTCACCGCCCACCTTCAAAATAAGGCGCTCTTGGAAAGCATTTAGGAAAAATTCGCAAGAAATCGCTTCACAAACTCCGGCATTCCATTACGTTTTCGCCGTTCTGAGAAGGCTTCGGCCCCTCAAAACTTCAGATTTAAGAGGCTGGGCCTTCTGTTTCGAATTGATCTCCGGGGGGAAGTCAACCGAACTTGGCCCAAGCGTGATTCTGAACCAAAACGCGTGCTGCGAGATCCGGGGGGAATTCCAGCACGCGTTTATTGTTTTCTGGCGACGCCTTCAGAAATAAAGACTCGAAGCCACATTCCCACGGCCAAACGCCTCACGACTTCCCACCGGTTCATTCAGACGATCGCCCAAGCAGGCCTCTGGCATCTCACTCGCCATCCTTGAGCCAATCCCCATTAGAAATCCGCTGGGACTCATCGACCATGCCGAGCCATTCCCAAACAAAGGCACTCACCACTTGGCTGTCGTGCTGGACCACCTCGGTCACAACTCGCCGATACTCACTCCCCTCAACCTCACCCGCAGAAATCCCCTCAAAAAGATCCAACGCTGCGAGCAATTCATCATCTAACTGATAGATCTCACCTTGGATCTCATACCCACTTGGATCAAGGATTAAACCTGGGTACCAGTCGATGCGATACATCCGCCCGATGATGCTTCCAGTCGCAACAAACTCAGCGCCGGCCATGCGAAAATGGTTAGAGCCACCCCGCCGGAGCGTGCCATAAACAAACACCAAATGACGAGGTTTTTGCATGCGACGAATCAAATCCAATCACGAGTTCGGCCGGTAGCCAATCTCGTTGTCGAGGGCCTGCTTGAGATCGTCAAGGCCCAGCCCGCTCTCGGCAGAAATCGGCAGGATGTCGATCTTCGGAAAACGAGAGCGAAAAATTTCAAGGTTTTCGGCCGCTCCCTCAAGATCCATTTTATTGGCAATGATCTTCCATGGAAAACGCGCGAGGTCATCATCATACTCCTTCACCTCGCGGCGAAGAATCTCGAGATCCGAGATCGGGTCGCGTCCCTCACTGCCCGCCATGTCGACCACAAACAGCAACACACGGCAACGGGTGATGTGTCGCAAAAACTCATGACCCAGCCCACGGTTCTCGTGAGCCCCTTCGATCAAGCCCGGAATATCGGCAACCGTGCAGCGCCGAAAACCCGCAAATTCAACCACACCCACCACCGGTTGAAGCGTGGTGAACGGGTACGATGCCACCTTGGGCTTGGCCTGTGACAGCTTGCCAAGAAGCGTCGACTTCCCTGCGTTCGGAAATCCCACCAAACCCGCGTCGGCAATTCGGCGAAGCTCAAGGTAGAACACCGACTGCTCACCCGGCGTGCCCAAGGTGTGCTCAACCGGCGTCCGGTTGGTGGCGGTCTTGAAATTCCAGTTCCCCTGCCCCGGATCACCGCCTTTGCAGAGCACGAATTCTTGGCCGATCTCGGTCAAGTCGGCGATCGGCTCGAGATCGATCCCCTCATCGCTGCGCTCAAATTCCACGGCTTCCTGCACGGTCACGGCATTGCTGCGATAGACAACCGTACCAGGCGGGACCTTGCCAACCACTCGCTTGCCACTCTTGCCCGTCTTGCGTCCACCTGCACCATTTTTTCCATCCTCCGCAATGAGCTTGGGATCGTAATGGTAGGCACGGAGATTGTCGGTCGATGGATCGACAATGAGGACAATGTCTCCTCCAGCCCCACCATCACCGCCATCCGGCCCACCGCGCGGAACAAATTTCTCACGCCGCCACGAGACGACTCCATTGCCGCCGTCGCCAGCCTTTCCAAAAATACGGATGTGATCGATAAACATGTGCGTTACACGACCAGCGGTGTGATGCCGGTCGAGGACGATGATGAAGGCTCCGGGGGTTGGATGCAAGGAAGCTCCGGATTTTTCTTCCGCGAACGGCCAGTTGTGCTTCACTTCGTGCATGCTATCTCGAATCGCAATGATTTTGGTGATGACAGCCTTGTCATTCTCACCCACTGCTTCCGCCGCCGCGAAAAAGGAAGACAAGCTATCGATCACGTTTCACGTCGAGACGGATGCCACCGATAACCCCAAGATGATCTTCCCGCAGATCACCTCCGACGGCAAAACTCGCTATTTCCGCCGCCTGCCCGAGGTCAGCCTCAAGGACATCGTGACGTTCAGCCCGTTTCCTTCGGATGTCGGGGAGCAATATGGTGTGGTCTTCAAGCTTAAGGATGGTGCCATCAACCGACTTTATGGTGTCACGGGTGCCAACCAAGGACGCTGGCTCATCGCCCAAATCAATGGCAACGTAATCGACGGGGTGATGATCGATAAGGAAATCAACGACGGCGTCCTCGTGATCTGGAAGGGTGTAACACTTGAAGACATCGCCCAACTCGATAAGGCCCTCAAACGCACGGGCGAAGCGGCTAAAAAGAAAAAATAGCACGCACCGATGATTCGTTTCTTCGCGATCGCCCTCTCGGTCGTCAGCAGCCTCGCTGCCGAACCGCTCGATCTTCATCTGCCGACTGAGAACCACTGCCTGTTCACAGGTGAGTTCGGTCGCTTTTTCATGTATGTGGACCGGAACTTCGAGGGCCAAGCCACGAAACCATGGGAAGCCGGAAGCTATGGCTTCGTCCGCTCAGCCATCCGCATCAATGACCAAGTCGTCTGCACGAAGTTTCATGAGGGCATCGATATTTGCCCGATGAAGCGCGACAAGGCGGGCAACCCACTCGACGAAGTCACCAGCATCGCCGAGGGCCGCATCGCATACACCAGCCCCATCGCCGGGCGCAGCAATTACGGTAAATATGTGGTCGTCGAACACCCGTGGGAAAATTCTTCGGTTTACTCGCTCTATGCGCACCTTGCGGAAATCACCTGCCAACCTGGCGACTCGGTAAAGGCGGGCTCCCCGCTGGGCCGCATGGGATTCACAGGCGCCGGCATCGATCGTACTCGCGCGCACTGCCACCTCGAACTCGGCTTACTCATGAGCACTCACTATGAGGAATGGCACAAGAAATTCGGCGGTGGTACCAACTACCATGGCAATTTCAATGGCATGAACATCGCAGGTGCTGAGGTCTCAAGATTCTTCCTCGAACAAAAGGCCAATCCCGACCTGCAATTTAGCGAGTTCATGGCCAACACACCGGTGTATTTCAAAGTGACCACCCCCGCCCACGGAACCCCAGACTTCGTCACCCGCTACCCATGGATCAACCATGGGCCCTCCGCGGCAGTCTCATGGGAAATCAGCTTCAGCGCCACCGGCCTGCCTCTCGCATTCACCGCAAGCGACCGCCAAGTGACCGCACCACTCGTCACCTCTGTCCGCCCATCCTCCATCCCTCACCGCTACCTCACTCGCGGACTCATCACTGGTATGGGCAACCAAGCATCACTCACGAAATCAGGCGAACAACTCGTCGCACTCATCACGGATCAATTCCCGATAAAACCCTAATCACTCTCTAACATAATCGAACCATGTCCATCCTCGACCAAATCCACTCGCTCGGGCTTTCACTGCCTGCCGTACCCGCCCCGATCGCCGCCTACGTGAACTGCGTCCGCAGCGGCAACCTGCTCTTTCTTTCTGGCGGCCTCCCCATCGATGGCGACACCAAGGTGATCGGCAAGGTCCCATCAGCCGTCTCAGTGGAGCAAGCCAAAGAAGGCGCCCGCCTTTGCATCCTCAACCGCCTCGCCGTCATCCAAGATGAAATCGGCTCGCTCGATAAAGTGAAGCAAATCGTGACGCTCAACGGCTTCGTGAATTCCGAACCGGATTTCCATGGCCACCCGCAAGTCGTCAATGGCGCCTCGGAATTGCTCGTGGAAATCTTCGGCGATAAGGGCAAACACTCGCGAACCGCACTCGGCGTCGCAGCATTGCCACTCGATGTGGCCGTGGAGATCAACCTCGTGGTCGAGGTCGAGGACTAAGTTCGCCTCCGCAACCAAGACCCGCGCTGACTGAGCACGCACAGGCGCTTGGCCTCTCAAAGGTAAAATCTGCCGATTTCGCTGGTCGACTCGACGGAAATCAGGCTCATGGTCAGTGTGGAGAATCTGATCGAGTCGATAAACCAACGCGGGTGGGCGGTGGTGACCAACTGCATGAAACACACGGACTCGCTTCGTCTCAAGGCAGAGTGCGAGGCGGCCTACCAATCGGGTGATTTCCAGCCCGCAGGTGTCGGCCACGGCATGGATCGCACGATCCGCGAAGACATCCGCCAAGATCAGGTGATGTGGATTGATCCGCATGGAAACTCATTCGAACTGGAAACCTACCTCGCCAAGCTGGAGAACTTACGGCTCACGCTGAACCAACATTTTTTCCTCGGCCTGTTCGACTTCGAGGGCCACTTCGCAATCTATCCGAAGGGTGCGTTCTACAAAGCCCACCTCGACCGCCACGCTGGGACGATCGACCGAATCGTCACCGTCATCCTTTATCTCAACCCCGACTGGCAACCCGGCGATGGCGGCGAGCTAAAACTCTGGACGACATCGGGCGAGCGAGAGGGTGCGTTTCAATTGATCGAGCCTCGCATGGGTACGATGGTCTATTTTCTCTCCGGGGAGTTCTGGCACGAGGTGATGCCCGCTCAAAAGACACGCACGAGTATCACTGGCTGGTTTCGTCAACGCTAAGTCTAATTGGCCATGCGTTTTTCCACTCGAAAAATTGCACCCGTTGGATGTCGAATTCCTTGTCAACCTGCTGGATGGTCTTGACGTCCCTGAGCGCTTTGAGCGCTACGTGGGCCTTGAATTTTGGCCGTGTGTGTTCGTTCCATCGGTCTGATTTTGAGAAACTTATGAACTGGTGGTCCCGGGTGGAATCGAACCACCACCTACGGCTTCGGAGGCCATCGTCCTATCCATTGGACCACGGGACCAGTGCGCTTTCGCGTGAAGACCCATGGGTACCGCGCCGAATGAGGCTTGGCAAGAACAAGGATGCACCAGCCTTGGGATTTCACTTCATCGCAGGCCCATCTGATCCCACGCAGCCCAAAAGCTGCGGGTTTGCTCAGGATCTGGCCGGATTTCGAGTAACAACGCTCGATCCCTTGGCTCGAATCGATCGAAGTCGTCAATCGTGCGGATACAGAGTTGATCCATGCCCCAGAGCGTCGCGAATCCGGAAAAATCAACGCTCTGCGGGTTGATCATCCACTCGATCGCCCGTGGACTGAGCGATTGGAGTCGCGGTAGACGTTCAAAGATCTTACCGCCGCCGTTGTTGATCACCGCAAGGACTCGCCCTTGGCAATTCACCTGCCCAAGCACAAAGGGTGCTGCTAGATCGTAAAGGGCCGTTAGATCGCCCACGACCGCCCACGTTTCACTGACGTCGGCCGTCCAACCGAGCCAGGTGCTGAGTTGGCCATCGATGCCATTGACGCCGCGGTTCGCACGCACTGAAGGAACTGGCCGCCCCCACTGGGCAAATAGATTCCACTCACGGATCGGCATGCTATTTCCGAGAAAAAGGCCACCACCCAGCGCGGCGTATTGAGAAAGAGTCCGAATCAATGCCGGCTCGCTATCCGGATAGATTTCTAACAGCTCATCAATTCTTGCTGCTCGACGGTTCGCGGTCGACAAGTAGTCGAGCGCATCATCGACGGTTTCGATTTGCCCAAGCGCGGGCAGCACACGGTCGAGGCTACCACGGAGGACATTGGACTCCCTAGCGAAACCCGGCAGGCCATTGCGACAAACCGACCAAACCGAAATTTGTGGCATGCGGTCGAGATCGCGCCAAAATCGACTGCTTGGCAATCCCCCGAGCCGCAAGATTTTACCAGGTGGGCGGGACTGCAGTACTCGGTCGGCGTCATGGATGGCCAACGACTGAAGTGCCTCACGCAACCCACTGGTTGCCTCCGCGACCACGGGGGCCCCGAGGTCTTGGCAAAAATGAAAAACCTCCTCGCGTTCGTCCGGTTCCAAATCACCAATAAAAACCACGAGACCCTTGTAGCCTCCTTCACGTAACCAGCAGGCCAACGCGGCAACATTGAGACGATCTTTCCCCGCAACAAACGTGCCGAGCGCTTCACTCGAAAAATCCTCTGCATCGGGCTCAAAGGCTTCGTCGAACTCAGCATTCAAATGGATCGGTTGCTTGCCATCCCAATCGGCCAAGCCCCCTTGCCAAGCGTGGCAACCAAAGATCCCCAATTGCTCGATCGCTTGCGGGGCGCCCGTCCCACGATAGGCGGCGGGACGATCCGCGGTGATCGCAACCAAGGGACGCGCTTGATAATGCGCCTCGATCACCGCAGGCAACAATTCTGCCGCTGCCGTGCCACTGGTGGTGACCACCGCACAAGGCCGCGCGGTTTCCATGATCCGCCCCAACGCAAAAAAACCCGCGCTCCGCTCTTCAAAATGCCGCCAGACCCGAACCAACCCGGCCGCCTCCGCACGCGCAAGCGCCTCCAACAAGGCCGCATTCCTCGCACCGGGACACACGACAAACTCGCCGATCCCTGCCTTGAGGCAAGCCTTCACCCAATCAACTGCAGGATTCCATGGATTCACAAAACGGTTGTTAACGCACCCAGAACGAAATGTCCAAACGTGTGAGGCAAAAATGGGGATTTTTGCATCCACACTCGATTTTTGAGCCTTCCCCTAAATATTCGCCTGAATTGAAAATTCAAATCCCACTAACTTGATTGCATTCCAAAACGGACACCATACGATTGCAACCAATGCATCGGAAAGTGCTGCTGTCGCAATCACGGCTTCACCTCCAGACCATCGAAAACTCAATTGTCATGAGCCCGCGCAAACCACTTCTGTTGACTTCTCTGCTTTTCCCGAGCTTGCAATCCCAAGGAGCCATTCCTCCACAGCAGTATGATTACAGCACCCAAGTCTATCAGGAGGACGATGGCCGCATCCGCGTCGAGTCAGAGTACGTCCGTGGTAAGATCGATATCGATGAAGCGACTTCTTTCCGATTCCAATGGCTCAATGACGCGATCAGCGGAGCCTCACCCACCGGCGCCTTGCCCGGAGGCGTTCAACCCTACCTCTCCGAAGTCGAAGACGTCCGCAAGGGCATCCTCGGAGCACTCTCCAGACAGTTCGGCGATCACCGCGTGGAACTTGAGGTCTCACGAAGCACCGAGC
>CAILVZ010000010.1 GCA_903837825.1 Akkermansiaceae bacterium
GCCACACGGTGTGAGTATTTTTTAGCCAGACAGCCGCAGCTTTTTCCGGAGAGATTTCGCCCAGACGCTTTCCCAGACATTCCAACACGCCGTCTCCCACATACGAAGGTCCCGAATATGCACACAGGGTCTCCAGCGTTTTGATGTTCATACCACAGATCGCTTCCCAGATGCAGATTCTGGCGTCCGCAAGAGAGCGAGCAGACTTTGCTTTCCCGAGTATCTCAAAAAAAAGCGTTCCAATCTCCTCTATTGAATCGAGGCGTCCCCTCTGCAGGGGACCACTGTCTTCGGATCCTGTCCGCTCATTTATGGCAGGCTCCGGTCCACCAGAGGGTATCAGGAAAGCCGTCCCACTTCCGGGCTGGGGAGAGTTGGGTTGGACTGCACCGTATAGGAGTTGCCCGAGGAGGATTCCGCCCGCAAATACGAGTACGAGCCACAGGATTTTGATTTTTCTCTGCATAAACACAAGTTAGCGAAGATGGGCTGCGGGTTACTCAACGGGAATGGCAGCGGTTCGCCTCCAGAGTTCTGCTTTCACGGCATTTGAAAGCGGCAGCTTTTCGATGGCATTGAATGTGTTCTCTCGGTCGCCCAGCCCGAGATTCCACGCGAGACTCGGATTCCCTAAAACTGACGTTAAAAATGCAATTTTGGACGCGTCCGACTCAAACTGATTGACCAACTGGAGGCACACCTCACCGCCCTCTCTCGCGGAACCATACAAGGAATATACCGCTTTCCAGGCCACGCTCTGCATCGCCCCCTGTTTCGCCGGACCCTCTGGGATCGAATCTGCCCACTGCATCAAAGTTTTCTCGTCGAGCCTCGATCCCACCCCCTCGATAGCCGCTTGTACCAAGGCTGCATCCTTTTGGCTTTCGGCAAACTTCATCGCCTTCTCCAAGCTTTCTCCATTGAGACGCTCGGCCTCCGCTTGCACAAGAAACGGATGCTCTTTTTCCTGCCCCTGCAGAGCGTCATAGATTCCAGGGAAAAAACCTATGAGGCTGCGTGCTCCGTTAATAAATATGCGATCCGCCTCGCCGGAGGCTTCCTTTCCCGGGGCACTTCGAGCGTATTGTCTGAGCGATTCGTACATCTCCCTCAAACTGGCGATTGCCTCCGTTGGATTCACCTTGATTTCATGGGTGTTTTTGATGCGGATGGCGCTATCGCTGAGGCAATCCGCTAATTGATTCGCAAACCGTTTGTCGAATATAGCCTCCGGACGATTTTCGAAGACAGCCTCCGGATGTTTCTTGATGACGGAGGCGATCGCGGCGAAATCGGAGATATCACCGTCTCCTCTGTAAGGGGCGAAGTGGCCAGGGTCACACGGGAAATCGAAGTTTACTCTGATTACAGCAGGCAATCCGGCCAGTGCTTCGAGTGCGCGAATCGGGCTCCGATGACTGAGACTATTCAACGTTACTGAAATGAGAGCGCTATTTTCTGAATCCACTCCCAACCTCAATGCTTTCTCTGAATCGATCGCAGCCATGCGCTCGCAAATGATGGTAAAGGCATCCGGATCCCTTTTGCGCTCATCCCGTTCAGGAACGTGCAGACAACTCAGAAGCTCGGCCGCCTGTTCGAAACTCAGATTGCGGACGGCTTTCGCAAGTAAAAGCAGGTCGCTCTGTGAATGAAATTGTTCGATACGCTTTGCCAAACGGGTAACGACGTCTTTCTGCTTTGTAGCGGACAGGTGTTCAAAATCTAATGTTTCAGAGACGCCGGGTAAACGGGCCTGTCCGCCGTCAGGAGATGGTGAGTTGTCTTTTGACTGAAGTGCAGCTTCCTCTCCGTTTTTCTGAGGCGACTCCCTGTGCATGGATTTGCCTGTGGCAAATCCGATGAAAATTCCGAGAAAAAGCGAAACGAACAGAGCAAGAGCGGATTTCATAGGGAGGCAGGTAAACGGGTGGGAATTACGCGCCTATGCCAATGCAAACCGGACCTCGCATTTGTGTTCTGGATTCACAAGCGGCGCGTAAGTCACGTTACTCTATTCGGCTTTAGCATGTAAGTTGGATGCTCATTAGTTAACTTAAAATGCCAACCGCGCCACATTAGCGAAAACTAGAATCCTCGCCCTGCTAAACACCCTCTTCACCCAACCCTGCTCCAACGCGCATGCGGGTGAACCGCCCCGCGACAAAAGCGGTTAGATACCGGCAGGGCAATAACCCAAGCTTAAAAATTTAAACCTTTATCGCGCCCCGCGACCATACCGCGCACGCGAACTGCGAAAATGGAGCGAAAAGAAAAATCCTCTCAATTCGATTTTATTCAAAATACAACCGTCGCCTCCGAACCGGCGGGCGCCTGATGGCCCCTTCGCTCGGTTAAATATCCAGACCTACGAGTTTTTTGAAAATCGCCTACTAAGTCCGCCCCACCCGCAGGGGTCCTACTTCAGGAGTTTCCCTCTCATGAATCCATTCTCTCTCTCGCGCCGTCATTTTTTGCGGAGCACCGCAGGCTCCCTCATCGCATTGCCCTTTCTTCCGTCATTAGGCTTCCGCGCATTCGCGCAGAAAGAGTCGACCACTCCTCCAAAACGGATGGTCTTTCTGGGATTCGGCTTTGGCGTCACGAATGAGACATGGTTTCCGGACCTCAAACAAACCGGACCCGATTACACCCTTCCCTTGGGGCTAGCCCCGCTGGAACGCCACAAGAAAGACTTCACCGTTGTTCAAGGGTGCACGAACAAATTCACCAACGAAGCGCATGGGGGCAGCACTTTCTGGCTCTCCGGCGCCAACCGTTACGCGGAGCCGGGCCAGAGTTTCC
>CAILVZ010000011.1 GCA_903837825.1 Akkermansiaceae bacterium
AGTTAGCAATTTAAATATATAATCTAATTTTATATCCTTTGCTCCTTCCATAGAAGTACTACCCCCGCCCCGTCAAGCAGTGTCTCCTAGCATAAGGTTCCCTGCTGCTCGATCGTCCTCCTGCTGCTCTATCGTTCCCCTCCTTTGGCTACGAAAATTGTACGGGGTGAATACATGGACGCCGTCGAAGAAGGACACATTCCCGACCAGGCTCTTGAGCACGGTAGCCATGCGTCCTCGGACCTCATTCTTGTCTTCGAAGCGCCTTTTGCGCTCCTCCATCTCGCGGCGCAGGTTGGCTCGCGTATCAAACCAGAACCGCGTGGAATCCTGAGTCTTGTCGCCAGATGAACTGAGGTAATGCAGATTGTCGGCCAGCTTGTTCAGCGCGTCTGAATAGAGGTGGGACGATTGCCCTGGCTGCAAGCATCCGAGGAGAATCCGGTTACGTGAAACGCCACGAATTCCTGGTCGGACATTCACTGAAGCCGGGGCACTGGCGAGAAAGATCGACCGGGCAACACGTCGTGCTGCCTGCACGGTGCCGTAGCGGGGTTCCTTGGTTTCCAATACTTTGGTTGCAGATCGCTCACCGTCTACATCCCGGTCCATGACGGGGTCCCAACCTGGCCCGAGGTGGCTGATCAACTCGTTACGAGCGCTGCCATCGTAAAGCGGTAGGCTGCCCGGAAGGATCATGTAGTCCTTGTCATTGTCCTCCCACAGTCGATGGATGACCTTGGCCATCAGCTTCAGCACGCCACGAGTGCGCTGAAATCCCTGAATGGTCGTCCATTCTTCGTAGAGCTGGGTAAAGACCTCCGGATGGATGGGGTAGCTTTGCACCATCCGGTCGTAGTACCGCGTTTCCTGTGTCTCAGACGGCAGCTTGCTGCCCTCGGAAATATAGACGTTGGCCAAGGACCGGCACACAAGGTCACGAGCTTGATGATCACGAATCGGTTCAAACAGACGTCGGCGTACGATCTCGAACGCTTCCTCCGGTGAGACCGTTTTCCAGAGTGCCTGCACCCGGTTGAAGACGGCTTCCAACGCCTGCAAGACGGCCAATCCACGTGGGCCACCAGCCTGACTGTTGGAGTCCGGCAGCGAAGCCAGCACCACGGCATTCGGGACCAGCTTGGCCGCTTCGGTCAGCGACTGGATGAACGAGATGTTGCTGTCGTAGGTGCCACCGCTGAGCGCCTGGCTTTCTACGAACTGGCGAATGTAGACAACCAACTCGTCCAAGAGGATCGCGCAGGGCGCAAACCGAGCCAGCAGTTCGCGTAGGACTTCCTTGCCGGGAGACGTGCCCGTGGCATCTGCCTGCTGAACCATTGCGAAGCCCTCGGCCCCACCCAACTGCCAAGCGAGTTCACCCCAAAGGGTTCGGATTTCTTGCTTGTTGTGTTTCCAAGGTTGGCCTGGCGCGAAGGCAGTACCATCCAGAACAGCTACGGCTGTCTTTGGAACATCGAGGAGCTTGGCCTCGTCCAGTAGTGCTGGGATTCCTGCCAGATCACTCAGCGGACAGCTCCTGGATGCAAGATGATAGACCGCCAGCATGGTGTGGGTCTTGCCACCACCGAACGCGGTCTGGAGCTGTATCACTGGCTCCCCACCCTTGCCGTTGAGCCGATGAGCCACCTGGATGAGCAGCTTGCTCATGCCCTCGGTGATGTAGGTGCGCTCGTAAAAGGCTTTAGCGTCCCCGTACTCGAGCGTTGCCTTGCCGGTGTGGACCGCAGTCAGGTCGGCGGCAAACTCGCTCTGTTGGAACGTGCCTCGCAGCACGTCCGGATGCGGGACAATGACTTCTCTCCAGGGTTTTAGGCTCATAAAGTTCGTTGGGAATGACTTACGCAGCTTTCAACTGACTCCATAGATTCTCGATCAGCTTTGGGATGTTCGCCTGCCATTCCAGTCGCTCATCGGCGCTTTTCCTTGTGGTCGCCAACCACGACAACGCCTGACAGACGTCATATAGATTTTTAGCGGGATTGGCTGCACCGGGCACGGCGTCGAGAATCTTCACGGGCTTCTCGCTGGCTTTACCGCCTGCAAACCGATCGGAAAACTCCACGTCAGCACCACTACGGCAGATGTGGAGTGCTCGGCAAGCAGCCTTCTTGCCCCAAAGCTCAGCCAAATGTCCATTGATCCAATCCTCAAATTGGGGCATCGCTAGAGGCATCTCTTCCCACAGGCTAAGCCGATTCAAGTCGGCCTTCACCTTCATGAGTCCTTCCGCGATGATTTCAGGAATGATCTCCAGATTCAGATTCTCATCATGAGTGTCGCGGAGTTCAGCCTTCGTTTCGCCGATGATCAAACCGTTGGCGCAAATAAACCGAAACCACCCCAGCAGGATCACCAGTCGACTCGATCCATCCACGGAATTGAAACACTCCAAACGGAGGGCCAACTTGTTTCCATCCTTTGGGCTATGGGAATAACTCTCGGGAAAATAGGCCCTGAAATTCATCCACTCACCCAGAGACGTTAGACCCACCTCACACTGCAACACTTGGGGGTCGATCCCATGTGCCTTGAGCCCTTTAAGGCACATTTCAACAACCTCTTTATGCTGTGCCAGTCGGTAGGTGTTTGATACCACCCCCACAGGTATCGGCTGCTCGGTAACGGTCAGTGGCAGCCGCACCACCGTTCGGATATGCGGGTTGGATGGCCCGTCGGCATTTGCTTTGAAATCCTCGATTGAGAAACTTGGAACTCTTGTCGAGAGCGTTTTCCAGCGCCCCGCCATGAAAGCGGCATCCC
>CAILVZ010000012.1 GCA_903837825.1 Akkermansiaceae bacterium
CCTTCCTTGGACATCACACTGGCTTGCACTCAAAAAATAAAATCCACCACCACTTCCATGAAACCCACCGGTATCCGCCTCTTTTCGTCGATCTTCATTTTGGTTGGAGGATTGATTGTCTTTTTTGGTCTAAAAACCATGAAAACCGCTAGCGATAGCACCCACTGGCCAACCGCGGCAGGAAAGGTGACCTCGTCATCCGTGATCTCAGAACACGGGGACAAAGGGGGCATCACCTATAAGGCCGAAGTGCTCTACGAATACCACGCGAATGGGCAAACTCAATTGTCAAACGAAGTCGCCTATGGCAGCTACGGATCCAGCAATCCCTCACACGCCCAAAACACGGTAAACCAGTATCCAAAAGGCAAAAAGGTGACCGTGCACTATTTCCCCGCTGATCCAACCAAAGCCGTTCTGGAACCTGGAATCAGCAGCCAAGCCTTTTTTCTACCGGGGTTTGGCTCGGTGTTTTTCTTAGTAGGTTGCGCGGTTTTCTATTTCGCACCGAAGATCACCCAACGCCAAACCACCCCCGAGGTACCCACCCCAACGAAACCCGATCCAAAAATCGGTTAGAACTTCGACCATCTCTTCACACTACCGCGCGGAGAAGCCTCACTTCCCCGTCAATGCATGGAAGGCAGCAGCCGCCATCTCTCCCGCGCCTTCAGTATTTGGATGCACGTGATCCGGGAGAAGCTGCGGCTTGCCTTCGAGCGCGGCATGCATGTCGATCACGCCCAGCTTGAGCTCCCTTGCCAGCGCGTCAATTCTTGGAATCTCCTGCTGCACTGCAGCTTCATTGATGCCATATCTGCCGGGTTCAGGCACAGGGCATGGACGACAAACAAAGACGCGGGGCTTGTTCTCCAGTGCGATAAACGATTTCACCAACTCGGTATAGTCTGAGAGAAACTCCGCCTCAAATTTCCAGTTCTGCGGCTTTGTATCGTTAGTGCCCAACATGATAATCACCACCGCAGGCTTAAACTTGAGGGCATCCTGATAGGCAGGTTCGATCCAGTACGGATGATCCCCTTTTTTCAAAAGCGTGCGACCGCTCACCCCGAAATTCCCAACCTCCCAAGCGCTTCCTAGCTTCTCTTGAAGTTGCGACGGATAGGATTTCCCCTTCTCCGCTCCTGATCCTTGCGTGATGCTATCACCCACGCAGGCGACCCGAACCACCGCTTGAGCGGCCGCTGGACTCACCTCGGCTGCAAACATGCCGGACCCACCAATACACCAGAATACCAAAACCTGCGCGATGTAATTGACACGTATCATCATCCTCGGATTCAAATCGATCCGCCGATGGGGGTAAATGCGAAAGTTCGCGCAGCTCCTCAAATTTGGAAATCCGGAGTGCCCGAATCGAGGTGAAGACCACACTCGAATTTCTCCCCATTGAAGCGAGTCCCCTCAACGTCCCCATCTTCCACCGGCCGAGTACTATGCCAGTCACCCATGGTCACATAGCCCTTCGACGCCAATGGATGACGCGGCAGATCATGCTGGTGAAAATATAGGTCCACCTGGGCATCTGCCCAATCCAGAATGGGATACGCCTTGAGCGTCTTTTTCTGCTGCTCGACCAACGGGCGATCCACTCGCGTCTTCGATTGCGAGCGCCGCAGGCCACTGAGCCAAACGTCGCCACCCGTCTCGCGAAGCGCGCGATTCATCGGCTCAATCTTGGTGATCACTCCGTAACGATCCGCACCTTCCTTGCCGTTCTCCCAAAGATTTCCCCAAAGCGCTTGGATCCGCGCAGCCGACATCGCCGGCTGATAGACCCGCAAATCAAGGCTAAGCTTGGAACAAAGTTGTTCCATGTACTGATAGGTCTCCGGAAACAGGAACCCAGTATCGATGAACACCACGGGAACCTTCGGTGCGTTTTCGTGAATTAAATGAAGCATCACCGCCGCTTGGAGACCAAAACTCGTGGACGCCACCAAGCGGTCGCCAAACTGCTCGTAAAGCAAGCGCAGCCGCTCACCCGCACGCAGTGGCGACAATTCGGCCGAAAGACCATCCGGACTAGCGTCCCAAACAGGCTTCACGGCGGATTCAAGCTCGGATGTAGACATGTTAGAAATCGAATCGATTCGAATTAAGCCTTCGCGATCGCCTCAGGCTTAATGTTCTTGTGGAAGTCTGGCCCTTGGATGGTCGCGGCAACGTAGCCTTTGCGAATGCAAAAATCACCGAAACGCTCACCCGCCTCACGCTCCTTGGCATAGCGGGTGAAGATCGGAGCAAGTAGCCCCTTGATCTCGTTCGCCGGAACATTTTCCCGGTACAGCTTCGACAAGCGCTGCCCCGCAAATCCTCCACCCAAATAGACATTGTAGGCAGACGGGCCACGACCGACGAAGCCGATCTCGGCGATGAACGGGCGAGCACATCCGTTAGGGCATCCCGTCATGCGAATGGTGATCGCATCGTGACGCAGGCCGTTCTCCTCTAGCGATTCTTCCAGCTCGGTGATCAAACTTGGCAAGTAGCGCTCAGCCTCCGCCAGCGAAAGACCGCAGGTCGGCAACGCAACGCAGGCCATCGAGTTGAGTCGAAGCGCACTCTTGTGGTGGCTGTCTTTGATCCCATACTCCGCGAGAAGTTTTTCAATCGCCGGACGCATGGCCGGAGAAACGTTGGCAATCATCAAGTTCTGATTGGCCGTAAGACGGAAGTCGCCACCGTGAATCTTGGCAATCTCACGAAGCCCCGTGCGTAGCGGATAGCTGGGCGTGTCGAGCACTCGACCACCGGCAATGAAAATCGTGATATGAGAATTGCCATTGGCATCCTCCACCCAACCGTAGCGATCACCATTGTCCTCAAAGACAAACTTGCGCACCGGACCCAAGTCGTAACCCAGATATTCATTCAACTTCGCCAAAATCCAATCCGGCCCGTGATCATCCACCGTGTACTTGAAACGCGAATGCTTGCGGTCGGTCCGGTCACCAAAATCACGCTGAACGAGCACCACTTTTTCCGCCACTTCCACGACCTGCTCAGGCGTGCAGAAGCCGATCACATCCGCAATCCGCGGGTAAGTCGCATCGTTGCCGTGAGTCGATCCCATCCCGCCACCGACGGCCACATTGTATCCCACCAAGGCTCCATCTTCGACGACCGCAATGAATGAAAGGCAGTTGGCATAAATGTCGACATCGTTGGACGGCGGAACCGCCACGGTGATCTTGAACTTCCGAGGCAAATAGGTTTTGCCATAGATTGGCTCGACCTCTTCTTCGGTGGATTGGATCTTCTCTCCATCTAACCAGATTTCATGATAAGCCCGAGTCTGGGGGGTGAGATGCGTGGAAATGTCTTGGGCGGCCTTGAGCGCCTGCGCATGGATTTCCGAGAGGTAGGGATTCGGATTGCACATGACATTGCGGTTCACATCACCGCAAGCAGCAATCGTGTCCATGGCGGTTTGATTGATCTCAGCGATGGTGCGCTTGAGGTTGGTCTTGATGATGCCATGGAACTGGAACGCTTGCCGCGTAGTCAACTTGATCGTGCCATTCGCAAACTGCGTGGCCATGCGGTCGGTCTCCAACCACTGGTGGGGTGTGGCCACACCGCCGGGCACCCGGATGCGAATCATGAAGGAATACGCCTTTTCCAACTTGTGCTTGCGGCGGTTCGCGCGCAGATCACGGTCATCCTGCTGATAGGTTCCGTGGAACTTCAGAAGTTGCTGATCATCCTCGCACATCGAGCCCGTCGAGAGATCGGCAAGCCCCTCAGCAATCGTCCCACGAAGGTAGTTGCTATCGATCTTGATGTATTCGTTCGCAGAGAGTTTTTTTTCACTCATGATGATGGAAATTTAAAGTTAGAAAAGGTTCAGTAAACGTCGCGTTGATAGCGTTTGGTTTTCTTGAGGCTCTCGACATAAGCCTCGGCGGCCTCGTGGGTAAGACCTGCTTGGGTTTGCACCACGGTAACTAACGCCTCGTGCACATCGCTCGCCATGCGATTGGCATCGCCACAGACGTAGAAATGCGCTCCGGCCTCAAGCCACTGATAGAGTTCCTCAGCCTGTTGGATCATCCGATCTTGAACATAGACTTTCTCCGGTTGGTCACGGGAAAAGGCAACATCAAGTTTGGTTAGGACGCCTTCCTTGAGATGCTCCTGCCATTCGAGCTGATAGAGGAAATCGTAGGTGTAATGCTGGTCACCAAAGAACAACCAGTTTTTGCCAGAAGCACCCGATGCTGCACGGTGTTCGACAAAGGCACGGAAGGGAGCCACCCCAGTTCCTGGTCCAACCATGATGATGGGGGTAGCCGGATCGGCAGGAAGTCTAAAGTTTTTGTTAGGCTGAACGAACAATGAAACCGCATCGCCCGCCTTGACCAAATCTGCTAGAAAGGTCGAACACACACCTTTGCGCTTGCGACCATGGGTCTCGTAACGCACGGCAGCCACCGTGAGATGAACTTCATCCGGGTGCGCCAGCGGGCTCGAAGCGATCGAATAAAGCCGTGGCGGAAGTTTCCGGAAAATCCCAACGAGCGCGGCGGCCGACAATCCCTTTGGCGCAAATTCTAACAGCGCATCAATGATCTCACGGCCATGATTGAATTCCTTCAAGCGCTCCTTTGCGTCATCGGCAAGCAACTCACGCAGCGCGGCAGAGTCACAGGCATCCGCGAGCTTGGTGAGCACCGCACGAGAAAGCGCCGTGATGTCGTAATCTTCACGCAAGGCATCGGCCAAAAGTTTGGTCCCCACCCCCTTCACCTCGACCTCTTCGGTTCCGGTCAATTTGGCTGCCTCAAGGACCGCCTTGATGATGTCGGGCGCGTTGACAGGCACCACAGCGAGTGCATCGCCCGGCTCGTAGGATAGGCCCGACGACGCGAGTGAGAATTCAAGGTGCAAGGTTTCTTTGGATGATCCCTCCCCATTGAGCACTACCGATTCAAGCACCTCGGATGGGAATGGGTTCTTTTTGCCATACTCGACCGATGATGAAGAAAATCCGGCCACCGCGACCTCAGCGACTGGCGCCGCAGACGTTGGTGCTAGCGCCGCAAGCGATCCTTCCAACCAAGTGGCGAAGGAGTCTTCGTAGTCCACATCGCAATCCTGACGGGCAAAAACCCGCGACGCACCCAATCCTTCGAGCCTAGCATCGAAGTCTTTTCCCATTTGGCAGAATTTCTCGTACGCGGTATCGCCCAAGCCACAAACCGAGTAGCTGACCTTGGCCAGCGAGACATCGGAACTCATGAATTCTTTGTAAAATGAAACGGCGGTCTCTGGCGGCTCACCATCGCCCCAAGTCGAAACGATGACCAGCAGGCTCGGCGATTTCGCCAACTCCGCAGGGGAAACTTCAGACATGTTCTTCATGCTCGCCTGGAAGCCCCGCTTCTTGGCGGCCTTGACGGCACGATCGGCAAGCACCTCAGAATTCCCAGACTCGGTGCCATACAACACCGTCAATTTCCCGGCGGAAACTGGGGCAGACGCCGCAGCGACGCTGCCCGATGCAGCAAGAAAACCGCTCAACCACCCGCGCTGAACGGGGTTAAGGCCAGCAATGAGGGAATCCAACGCGAGGCGCTGGTCAGTGGTGAATGGGGCGTGCTCCGGAAGCATAATCCTTAGTTAATTACCTTGTTTTATGAGGTTTCAGCAGAAAAATGACCCGAAACGCCAGAATTGGCAACCATTTTCTGACAATGATCACACACTCCCGCGACACGTGGATTGAGCAACCTGCGACGATCGCACCCATCATCCAAGACCTCAGCCCTGCCAATTCCAATGCATGACCACCTCGATGTCGGGGTGGATGCTATGATGCACTGGACATCCCCGCGCGGCACTCTCGAGCAACTTGCGGTCCGGATGTTCGGCGGCCAGGGGGATCAAAAGATCCAACTCGAGCCGCTTGATGCGCCGCGGTTGATCGTCCGACATGATTTTGCGGACGGTGATTTTCATTCCTTCCAACTCGATTTCTTTGCGCTTCGCCACGATCCCAATGACGGTCGCCATGCAGGAACCCAGCGCAGTCGCTACCAGATCGGTCGGCGAAAATGCCTCGCCCCGCCCGTTGTTATCGACAGGGGCGTCGGTCAGAAGGTCGTTTCCGGAAGGAGTGTGGATCGCTCGGCAACGGAGGTCGCCTTCGTAGGAGAGTTGGATTTCAACCATGATGTTTGTTCGTTAAAATAAAAAAAATCAGTCGGATGTTTATCGATCGACCTTCTGAGGCACTTTGGCAAGTACGACTCGAAATCCATACATGACATCGCGGAGCGTCGGCGGCACCGCATTCCGGGCACCCGAGTATAAATTCTCCGCTTGATAGCAATTCCAACCACCCCCCCGCAGCACCCCAATGGCATTCTTGGCGGTCATGGAGTAGTCGTCATCCACCCATTCCTGAGCATTCCCACTCAAATCATAGAGACCGAGGCCATTCGGCGAAAATGAACCCACCGGTGAGGTGAACCCAAACCCATCATCGACGCCCCGGATCGTCCGATCCGCCAAAAAAACCGCTTCACGCTTGGCACTCTCGTCGGCGAAGTTGCCCGCCTTCCGGATCGGTGGCCACTCGGGTCCCCACGGGTAGATCCGATCCTTGTGCGCATCCCTCCACCCAGGACTCAGCCCCACGCCTTCTTGCACGCCGACCATCAGGCTCCATTCCAAGTCGGTGGGTAGGCGGTACTCGTGAGTCTGCGCGATCCGCTCGTCCTTCCTCTCGCGGTCGGTAAGCCACTTGCAAAACGCCCGAGCATCATCACGCGAGACGTTGACTACTGGGTGATCCGGACCTTGCGCAAAATACGGAGCTCGGGCACGGGTGACCGCTGAGTCGGTCGCGTAAATGTCGTAGTCACCCACCCGTGTCTCCCAAATTGAAACCATCAAATCCTGCCCCAACGGCGCGAATTTCATCCCTTCGCCATTCTCCCATGGCTTACCAAAAACAACCCCTAGACTCCGCTCAAGCGTGACCATTCGCGACAACCTCTCTCCCTTTCCCACATGGATATTGATCGTCTGAGGCCGATACCCCTCACGCACCAAATAGAATTGCCAGTCCCCAGGCTTGATCTTGGAAATCACCAATGAATCCCGCGTGGAACCAACGGAGACCTGATTGCTCGGGTCGGACTCGGGATTCATGTAAACCTCAACCCCTGAGGGATGAGTGGTTAGATTCACCACACCGAAATCAATCGGCTGCACCACCACACGCAGCGGCTTGAAATCATCGCCCTCACCACCTTGCCCCAGCTTGGCGATTGCCTCCGGAGTCTCCCGCAGCGCAACGACTTCTTGATCTTCTGTTAGAAATCCTGCCTTGAACGCACGCTTCCGAAACCAATCACAAAACGCCCGAGCCGCACCACGCGAACAAAGAACCACGGATTCGGTCTTCCCATTTTCTAACACCTCGAAAAACTTGGAGTCATCGTCGCTCACCTCGACCGAATCAATGAACTGCGCCCAGACCTCACGCGTGACCAAGGATGCCCCCACATGGGTGTCGTCCACGGGCTGATAGAGATTTCCAAGGTGATCATTCCATGGCTCACCCACCTGCGGCGGCGAAAAATTCTCCAAGCTCGCAAACAACAAGGTGGGTTCGGCACCGCTGCTCTTCGGCACTTTACCCTGGAGGGTGAATGGCCGATACCCACTCTTCTTGAGCTTGAAAAAATAATCATCACCCGCGGTCACTTGGATCAAGCCGGTGTTGGTCGTTCCAATCCATTTCCCAGCGGCATTCATGACCTCGGCTCCTTCCGGAGCACTGATGACTCGCAACATGCCCACCTGCGCGGGCACCACGGCAGGAACGGGATCGATTTTCCGCGCGACTGCAGGCCCCCTCACCTTGACCCATGCACCCCAACTGGCGATTGCTGTTAGGACAATGCAGGCGATCCAAAGGGTGGATCGCTTGAGCCGCCGACGTTGCCCTTTTTGCACCCGACGAAGCGCATCGGCCAACTCCGCCGCAGTCGAGATCCCACGCTTGGAAACCCGAGGCTCGCAGATATCGCAAATGATGCGATTCAACTCAAGCCATCGCTTGCACGCCGATCCAGTCGGCATGACGTCGGGCAGCTCTGGAAATGACAAGCGATCCTTGCCGGTTGCGATTTCATACAAAACCTTGCCAAGGCTGTATACGTCGGCCTGCGCCGATCCTGGCCCTTCAGGCGGCACGAATCCCTCGGTCCCCACAAAGGTGCGCTGTCCCCTCGCCGCCACGAGACCGATGTCCGCCAGCTTGGCTTTCCCATGGACGAAAATCACATTCGATGGCTTGACATCACGATGCGCCAGACCCCGCTCGTGCAAGTGGTCGAGCGCCTCGGCCAAACGCAATCCGACGTCGATGCATTCGTCGGTGTCCCACTTGACCCATTCGCCCTGCGCATTGTCGGCACGGAGGGTCCGCGGCTGGTATTCAACGGGATTGATGTCCTGCCCGGTGGTGAGGTCATCACCGAGCTCCATGACATAGTAGTAAAATGAAACTCCATCGGCACTGCGTCCGACGTGAAGGATGTTCACCAGCGCGGGGTGATTCCGCGAGACGGGCTCAAATTTCAAGATCCCCTCGAACTCCCGCTCAAACCCACGGGCGTCCTCGAAATCCTCACGCCACACGACCTTGACTGCCCGCAAGGCACCCGTCACCCCACGGGCCAACCACACCTCACCATAGGCTCCGCCACCGATTTTGCGCAAAACCTCGTGATCCGGAACAATCGGGTCGGGACGAATCTTAGCTGCCATTGCCGTCTTCTTCGAGTTTGGCGAGCTCAC
>CAILVZ010000013.1 GCA_903837825.1 Akkermansiaceae bacterium
CCGTGCACCACAACCCCGCTGCAATGCTCGCGCTGATGTGGTATTGGGCCACCGATGGCCGTGGCACCAAGGACATGGTCGTCCTCCCCTACAAGGACTCTCTCGTGCTATTCTCAAAATACCTTCAACAACTCGTGATGGAGTCGCTAGGCAAGGCGCGTGATCTCGACGACAACGTCGTCCACCAAGGGCTCGCCGTATATGGCAATAAAGGATCCACTGACCAACACGCCTACGTCCAACAGCTACGAGACGGCGTGAACAATTTCTTCGTCACGTTTATCGAAGTGCGTAAGGGGCGTGCTGGACATAGCATCGAGGTAGAACCAAGCACCACCACTGCTGACTACCTCCAAGGCTTCTTACGAGGAACTCGCAGGGCGCTCCACGAGTCTGGCCGCAAGTCGCTCACCATCTCTATCCCCGAGGTGACTCCTTTCCACCTAGGCCTCCTCATCGCCCTCTTCGAGCGCGCCGTTTCATTCTACGCCTCGCTGGTGAACGTCAATGCATACCACCAGCCAGGTGTGGAAGCAGGTAAAAAAGCTGCCGGCGCGTTTCTTGCCACGCTCAGTAAAGTTCGAGCACAACTCGGCACCCAGCCCCAAGCCGCGACAGAAATTGCAACCGCCATTCAAGCAGATCCCGAGGATGTCTATCACTGCCTCACTCACCTCGCAGCAAATGGTCAGGCACAAGCCACCCTCGGTTCAACCCCTGCGGATGACCGCTTCAGAGCTTAGTCACTGAAACCAAATAAGGTTCATGCCTGACTTATCGCTCGAAACTGCCATTCTGGCTCGCGGGATCAAACGGGTTGCAGGCATCGATGAGGCAGGCCGCGGACCCTTGGCTGGCCCGGTTTCCGCTGCCGCTGTGATTCTACCAAAGGGCTTCACCTGCCCAGGGCTCGATGATTCGAAGAAAATCAGTGCCGCGAATCGGGAGCGCCTCTATGAAATGATCACCCAAGACCGAAGGGTTCGCTGGGCAGTCGCAACCGCAGACCACGAAGAAGTCGACCGGCTAAATATCCTCCAAGCCACTCATCTCGCGATGCGCCGCGCTGTGGAGACCCTCGATCCCTTGCCTGAGCACTGCCTCATCGATGGACGACCCGTGAAAGGTTTCCCACTACCACACGACGGAATCATCAAGGGCGACGGCCGATCGCTTTCCATTGCCGCAGCGAGCATCATCGCCAAGGTCACTCGAGACCGAATCATGCAGCAGATTGATTACGAATTCCCTCAATTCGGCTTTGCGAAACATCAAGGATATGGCACGAAACTGCATCTTGAAGCGCTTCGGATACACGGCCCTTGTCGCCACCATCGTCGCACGTTTGAGCCGGTCGCTCAACTCGCCCTGCCGTTTGACTATGGCGAATGGGCAGCATCGTGACCGAATTTGGTTAGGCAACTACGGCGAGCGCGTGGCTGCCGCTTGGCTCCGATCTCAAGGTTGCACGCTCCTCGCAAAGAACTACCGAAGTCCACGGCGTGGCGAGGTGGATATCATCGCAAGGGATCACAAACTTTTGTTATTTGTCGAGGTGAAGACTCGGCGCGTGGGCAGTAAAATCCGTGGCCTCGACGCGGTTGGAAAGGACAAGCAGGCACTCATCGAACGCGGGGCGAACTCATGGCTTAAGCGCCTTGGCACGCGGGAGCTACCTTGGCGGTTTGATGTGATCGAAGTCACGGTAGAAGACGGAGTCAAACCAATCATCAACCACGTGAAGGATGCGTTTTAGCCAAAGACCTTGTGTGTGACGCAACTCTCTTCCATCTTGAAGTGGACTTTTATGGATACCCTTACTGATTCGATGGCATGGCTCGCCAAGCGTGACGGCACCATGGTGATCGGCCATGGCCCTTTCACCGAGGCCGCTACACCCCCATCCGATGGAATCGCATTTTATGTGCAAACCTTCGCCCTAGAAGACCCCAAACCCTGGAAAATCCCCAATCGCATCGAGCGAACCCACATTGATTCGCTGCCCTCGAAAATTCCATACGGCCCGAACATGGAGTGCGCCTGGACTGCGCCACAGGCGGGTGATTTTTCAATCGTTTTCCAAGAGATCATGGCGGCGATTCACTCGGGTGTGTTTGAAAAGACGGTCCCCGTTGTCACCGAACTCGGCACAGCACAAGATTCCCCAGCGTTTGCGATCAGTCGCGCCATGATGCGCCAAACCGCGCCGCTCCACTCCTACGGCTGGATCCAGCCCGAATCCGGTTTTGCGGGAGCCACCCCAGAGCTGCTTTTTTCACTCTGCGGCAACCACCTTGAAACCATGGCCCTCGCTGGGACTGCCCGAAGCGAAGATCTTGAAGTCTTCGCCGTCGATGAAAAGGAGATCCGCGAGCACGAATACGTCGCCCAAACCTTACTCTCCAAGCTTCTCGACCTAGGCGACCCTCAGCGTCGCTCGCGTGAGATTCTCGACTTAGGGTCGATCGTGCACTTTCTCTCCCTCATCGAACTAGATCTCGCAGGGCCAGTCTCTCCCGAATTGCTCATCCGCCGCCTCCACCCGACTCCCGCGCTGGGCCCCCTTCCTAGGACCCCGGAGACCCTTGCGCTACTCTTTGAGTGGAGAAACCGTCTTGGCTGCCCGCCAGAGTTCGGCGCCCCATTCGGCCTTTGGGATCATGGAGACTTCACCGCCGTAGTCGCCATCCGCGGCATCTGGTGGAATGAAAACCAACTCAAACTGCCCACTGGGTGTGGCATCATCGAACCTAGCCGCCTCATCAATGAGTGGCGTGAACTCCGACTTAAACGCGAGGCGGTAAAATTGTTTTTAGTTTAAATTGCTTGAATGAAATGATCGATTCAAACGATCGTTTGCCAAAGAAAAAAACAAAATTAAATATTTCACAAACCACTTAATATAAGTAAGTTAGAATGAAATTTAAACAGAAAACAAATACGTGTAAAATAGAGAACCTCAGGTGAAACTGACTGAAGCCGTGCTTCCTCACCGACTTAGCGGCCCATCCAGCCGCCGTCGACGACTAAGATTTCGCCATGGACGTACCGCGACGCATCACTTGCGAGGAAAACGATGGGACCCTTGAAATCTGCGGTCTCACCCCAACGCCCTGCAGGAATTCGTCCGAGGATTTGCTGGCTACGAACGGGGTCCTCACGGAGCGCCTCGGTATTATCGGTCGAGATGTAACCTGGGGCGATTGCGTTCACATTGACGCCCTTCGACGCCCACTCATTTGCAAGCGCCTTGGTCAACTGGCCGATTCCCCCCTTCGAGGCGGCGTATCCAGGCACCGTTATGCCACCTTGGAAGGTGAGCAGTGATGCCGTGAAAATGATTTTACCACTTCCCCGATCGATCATCTTGGCGCCGATCTCTCGACTTAGGAGAAACTGCGCATTGAGATTCACGTTAATGACCTCAAACCAGTCAGCATCCGAGTGTTCGGCCGCAGGCTTGCGTTTGATGGTGCCAGCGTTATTGACGAGAATGTCAGGCACTCCATTTTCGGCGATCACGCGAGCGGCAAATGCCTTCACCTCATCCGGTTTTGAGAAATCACACTGATACCCAACGAATGTCCTACCCAAGGCAGTTACTGCCTTTTCGATATCGCTTCCAGAAGTTTCGAGACTGGCACTCACCCCGATGATATTCGCGCCCGCCTCCGCAAGGCCTTCGGCCATGGCGAAGCCGATGCCGCGCTTGCAGCCTGTAACCAGTGCGGTTTTGCCGCTGAGATCAAAAGAATTCATCTGAGTAAATTTAAAGGAGTTCGGAAATCTCGACGCGATCCATGTCGGTGAATGTTTGATTTTCACCACCCATCGCCCACACGAAGCGATAGCTGGCAGTACCGCAGCCACAATGGATGGACCAAGGCGGCGAGAGTACCGCTTGGCGGTCCGCCACCCAAAGCGGGCGCGTCTGCTGCGGCTCTCCCATCATGTGCAAGACACGGTGCGCTGCAGGAACATCGAAGTAGCAATAGACTTCGCTGCGCCGATCGTGGGTGTGACAGGGCATGGTGTTCCAAATGCTGCCTGGCTTAAACTCGGTGAACCCGAGGACGAGTTGACAGCTCTGAATGCCATTCTCGTGGACATACTGGAAGATCGTTCTCTCATTCGCCTCATCGCGGCTACCCAACTCCACGCGGTTGGCGTCCGCACGCGTTGCCTTGACCGTTGGATATGATGCATGTGCTGGATAGCTCACCAAGTAAAACACCGCGGGAGACTCTGCATTTGCGCTTGAGAAACTCACCGCACGGCTTCCCCTACCGATGTATAGGCAATCGTGCTTGCCGACCTCGTAGGTGGTGCCGTCAACCGTCACACTGCCTGTTTCGCCGATGTTGATGACGCCGAGTTCTCGACGTTGGCAGAAAAAATCTGCCTTGAGTGCATCATCGGTGGCGAGTTCAAGTGGCTGACCTTTTGGGATGGCGCTGCCGACGATGGCACGGTCCAAGTCGGTATAAACCAAACAGACTTGGCCGGCTAAAAAGAGGTCTTCGAGAAGAAAGGTGGCACGGAGTTCGTCCGTGTCGAGAACCGCCGCTTCACGGGGTGATGGCATCAATCGAGTTTCCATAGTGATTTAGGGCCGCACAGGATTCATTTCTGCAGCGGCTTGCCATTCTTCATTCGACACGGCCCGTGGCAACTGGAATCTTCGTCGCCATGCGCCACTCGGTTTCAATCTCCAAGCAAGCTCCGATCTCGATGCTCCGACCTTCACCACTGGTGAGAATCCTTCTGCTGGCGATGATCCCTCTGACTCAAGTGTCAGCGGCCGATCCGGAACCACGCGCCATTCTCCACGAGATGCAGCGCGTGGCTGACTGGCAAATCGCCCATCCGTCGTCGCATCCCGCGAGCGACTGGACGCAGGCCCCCTTCTACCTTGGACTCGAAAACCTCTATCAAATTTCCGGTGATCCAAAGTATGTGGATGCGGTGGCACACGCAGGGAAATCGCTCGCTTACGGACCAGGACCACGCATCACCCATGCCGACGACCATGCCGTACTGCAAGCCTGGTTAGAGCTTTACGCATTGGATCACGACCGCTCAAAGCTGCAGCCGAGCATCGATCAATTCACCAAACTTTCGGCAGCCCTTTCCAATGAATCTGCCAAATCGATTTCAGGAGGATCCTTCACGTGGTGCTGGTGTGACGCGCTCTTCATGTCGCCCGCGGTCTGGGCCAATCTCTCCAAGATCACTGGCGATCCAAAGTACTTTGAGTTCGCCGATCGTGAATGGTGGACCACCACCGATGTGCTCTACGATCCCGCAGAGCACTTATACTACCGTGATAACAATTTTTTCACCAAGCGCACCCCCACCGGCAAAAAAGTCTTCTGGGCACGCGGCAATGGTTGGGTCGTCGGCGGTCTGATCCACGTCCTCGATGCTCTGCCCGAGGGTCACCCATCCCGCACCAAATATCTTGGGCTCTATCACGACATGATGGTTGCTGTCTTAAAGCTCCAAAATGCAGACGGCCTCTGGAGAACCAGTCTGTTAGATTCTCAAGGCCCGGCCGGCGAATCATCGGGTTCCGCCTTTTTCGCCTACGCCATGGCGTGGGGCCTCAACCGCAACCTTTTGCCAAGTGATACATTCCGCCCCGCAGTGATGAATGCCTATCAATCACTAGTCAAAAATATCCGCCCCGATGGGATGCTCGGGTTCGTTCAGAAAATCGGCGATTCACCTGACAACCATGAGACCAACGCCGAGTCGACCGAAGTCTATGGCTCCGGCGCATTTCTTCTTGCAGGCTCAGAGATCACCCGTCTGTTAGATCCAAGCAAACGTCGGACGGACCTCGCTCCATTTCATCACGTCAAGCTCCCAGACCATTTCATGCCAGAAGCACCGCGCGCCTTCGCTCGCTTCGTGCCTGAGCGGATGGATGACTTCGCATGGGAGAATGACCTCGTCGCGTTTCGCACCTATGGCCCAGCCTTGAGGCCCAGCCACGAGAACAGCGGCATCGACTGCTGGTTCAAGCGTGTCCCCTATCCGATCCTCAACAAGTGGTACCTGCAAGACGGACTGAAGTTGCCCTACGGAAATGTTGGCAAGCCATACCACCACGACCATGGCGAGGGGTATGATGCGTTCAAAGTCGGCGACA
>CAILVZ010000014.1 GCA_903837825.1 Akkermansiaceae bacterium
CCGCCAGCCAAGGCCTCTTCGGCAGTCCGCAGCTTCTTGATGATTTCCTCGGGAGTGTGTCGTTTTCTTTTCATGGGAGTCATTGGCGCTCACGCGCCGGGACTCTCATAACTCATGGACCAGTTTTTGGGGAGCATTCCAAACATATACTTCATTTTTATCGAATCGCAAATAGTTTAAAACAAATTTTTTATTATTTTTATAAGCATTAATTAATTTCCGCATCAAAATACGCAAATTATTATTTGCACTTTTTAAAATCAGAGAGAATTTTAAACTTTATCTAGGACCCATCGGATCAATTCTTCTCCGCAAGAGCTTCGACTCGTAAAAACATTCAAATACCAGAGGCCATGAAATCAAAAAAACACAGACTTTTCATACCCTTAACCTTACTGGTGTTAGGATGGCTTCCGGCACAGATTGGGTTCCTGTTGGCCCAACAGAACGACGGCACTTCAGGCGTTGAAATCATGACGAGGGGGCCGGTTCACGAGGCCTTCGCTGGGATGGTATCTTTCGATCCAAAACCCGGAGTCGTAGTGGACGCGCAACCCCCAAGCGCGATTAATGAGGTGCCGCCTGAGCAACGCCTAAAGGGAGACAACGTGGCATGGATTCCGGGCTACTGGGCCTGGGATGAGGATCAGAATGACTTTTTATGGGTCAGCGGAATTTGGCGTAACCTACCACCAGGGCGGCAGTGGTTTCCGGGATATTGGGCGGAGGTGGGCGGCCATTACCAATGGAGTTCGGGCTACTGGGAGGACGAAGCGGCCAAAGAGGTCACCTATCTACCCGAGCCCCCTCACAGCGTAGAAGCTGGGCCAAACATCCAATCTCCCTCCAGCGATCAAACTTGGATCCCAGGCGCTTGGATCTGGCGCAATGGCCGCTATGCATGGCGGGCAGGATATTGGGCGCCGGTGCGGGAAAACTGGAGCTGGACGCCCTCCTATTACCGCTGGACACCCCATGGCTATGTGTATGTCGACGGTTATTGGGATTACGCCGTGGCTCGCCGCGGCATGATGTTTGCACCAGTACATTTTGAGCGCGGCACTTACCTGCGACCTGGTTTTTATTACTCCCCAGCAACTGTGATCAGCCTCGCTCTGTTTGCAGAACACCTTTTTCTGCGACCCAGCTATGACCACTATTATTTCGGCGACTACTACGGGCCGGAATATCGCAACCGTGGCTATTTCTCTTCGGTTTCCTATCGTTCAAGTCGCCGAGGGTATGACCCAATCTACGCCTACACGCGCTGGCAAAACAGCAGTGATCCGAATTGGGAGGCATCCCGCCTTCGTGATTTTGAGCGACTCCGCGATCACGCCGATGCTCGACCGCCCCGGACTTATGCAGCCCAATCATCACCACCATCGACTAGCTCCGGCATCAGTACCAATTCCATCCTTGCCGTACCACTCAGCCAGTATGTGACCAGTGGGGGTACTGGTGACCAAAGCTTCCAAACCGTGGGGCCAAAAGACCGCTCGCGCCTCATCTCGCAAACCAAGGAGGTCCAAAAAGTAACCGCGGAACGTCAGCAACTTGAAACGCAGGCGGCACCAGTTGCGGGTGCTGCAGCGACAGTCGCCGCCGAGCCTTCTCGCCTCAAGATCACAAGTTCACCGATCGTAGCGAAGCAGTCTGCCCGCCCAGGCAAGCGTGGGGCTCCGCCTGCAAGGTTGGTGGCCAGTGAACTTGATCAACCGAAAACCACCTCAAATGGTGCAGGCGAAACACCGCAACAGCCTTCGGCCGCAGGAACAAGGGTTCCTGCCACAACCCAAACCGAGCCAGCGGTCATTCCAAGCAAAAGCCCCACCCCTGCGAACCGTAAGGCTGACGTAACCCCGAAAACAAGGCGAGCGGCAGTGACTCAGGATAACGTGCCGATAGAGACAAAAAGCCAAGCGCCTTCGATTCCCAGTCGAACTGAAGCGCCCGTAAAAAAACGGCCACAAGAAGCCCCTGCACCGGAGACCAAGACGACGCCGAAGACTCCCTATCGACAAAAAAGTCCCGACGCCATCCCGCAGACCGCCAAGGACTCGCCGCCACGCCCGGAGACGAGAAAGGCGCCAAATGTTCGGCAAGTGCCATCCCGCCAAGCGACACCCGCACCATCGCCACAAGTTCAACAGATGCAGCCAAAAGCTGTTACACCCCAAGCGCAGAAAGGACGTGCAGCGGTGACCACTCCACCCACCAAGGCAACAGCAACTCCCGCCACTTCGAAGGACACCGAAGAGGACCTCAAAAAAAAGAAAAATCGGCCGCAATTGCCACGCGACCTGACACCATAGGGTATCATTCTTGAAATGGTAACTAACGTAGTAGCAATGCTGTGCTTCGTACTTGAGCGATCGCGATCACCCCCTCACTCCTAGAACCTCAGTCCATATCTGCATCCACTGACATGACCCGCATGTCCAACTTGAGGCTCGTAACTCACCTTTAGTTCTGTACGACTTTGACGCGCATGAATCGCTTGGACTGCCCACTCATGAAGACAAGATCTTTAACCGTTACAATCGTCCGGTCGGCCTGCTCCACTGCGGAAACCACCCGAGAACTCACAAACCCGTCGGCGCTCTTCCAAATCTCTGCCCATGATCCTGACAGCACATCACTAACCTCAACAGAATAGCTGAGGCCTTGAGTGAGTTTCCTAACAGGAAACGTGATCGTTAGGTATTTCTGCATCACCCCAGTCACCCCCTGGAATACCACGCCTGCCGAGGAGTTAGACGTCGCCGAATCACCGAGAAATGCATACTCTTGCAAGTTATTCCAGACATCGCCGTCTGGATTTTGAGCCATCCCACTTTGACCGCCCGCAAACGAACTTCTAGATGCCCAAGTCGAGTAGGTGTCGCTCTGGTTGACAACGATGCTGAAGGTGTCGTCCACCGTATTCCCCACACTATCGGTTGCCCTCACAGAGATAGAAATTGCCCCCGTTTTCCCAGCCGAGGGAGTGACAAGCAAATGACCATCTGACTGCATGATGGTCGTTGCGATGGTGGAATCGCTATTCGATAAGACCGAATAGCTCATGGTGGAATTGCTCCCAGCTTGCCCCGCTGGAAGAGGGGCTAAGGAGACGCTGTTGAACAAGATGACATTGTTTGTGGGATCGTCTGTTTGAGAGTTGTATCCATAAAAAAGCGGTAACTCATCAAAGGGAGAATTGAAAGACCAAGGCGGAAAAAACTGCGGGTTTCCAAAAAGCTGCGCGGTGGAAAGAGTGGCCTTTGTCATGCGCCCAAACACGGTGAAGCCCCCATTCTGAGGATCAAGGATATCCGAATTGGCCCCCAAGCTCACAAACCACTGACTCGTCGCACTATCTGGACTCGAACCCAACTTGGCCATCGCGATGGTGCCAAGTGTGTTAGAAATCCCGAACTCATTGGCAATCGTTGGATCCGTTGGGACCGCTTCGATACCATTACTGGAAAGGCAGAACCCACCACCTTGAATCACAAATCCAGGCACGCTGCGATGAATGAACGAATTCACAAAGTCACCATCGCTGACGTATTTGAGAAAATTCTGCCGCGTGATCGGCGCTCGATTGCTGAAGATCGCCATGTCGAGCGAAAGTGGCACACCTCCAGAATTAAACCACGAAGTAAAGCGCACGATCTGATCATCGATCGGCTCCATCTTAAAGGCTGACGCAACATCCACCACCAGCGGAGAACCCGCTAAACCACTGCGGTCGGCAAGAGGTGTGTTGAGGACTGGCAATAACATCGCCCCCCCAAACAATGGCACCATCGTCCCCCAACATGCCAAAATCGAAAATAGGCCGAAACGGTGCGGAAAAATTGAAATCATCATCGTGGCGATTTGAGGTGCTTGGACTGGCACTAGGACACAGGGTATAATCCGATCCGTCAATCCATCAGATCGATCCACTCCGGCTTGAACCCTAATGAAATACGAGCCCGCATGCGGCCGTATGTGTCAGGGCTGATCGATCAATTTAACCATGAAAACCTACCCATTAAAGGAACTGCTACGCCTTGCCATCTTGGCCGCTGGCCTTTTGCAGTCTGCATCCGCGCAATTCGCAGGCTGGCAACATACGGGTTCAGTCTGGATCCTCACCACCCCAGACGGCGCCAATTTGCCACCATCGGCATCCGAACACGATTTTCCCGCTCTCCTGCGCATCTGTCAGGGAGGATTCGATTTCAGCCAGGCAAAACCACACGGCGAAGACCTTCGATTTTCGGGTAAAGACGGCAAGCCCTTGGCCTATCAAATCGAGGAGTGGGACCCTGCAGCAGGCAAAGCCAGCATCTGGATTCGCATTCCAAACGTCAAAGGCAATGACCGCCAGGAAATTAAGGTGCACTGGGGCAAGGCCAACGCATCGAGCGAATCTAATGGAGCAGCCGTATTCAACAAATCCAACTCTTACCTCAGTGTCTGGCACATGACCGAGCCCGTGAAGGATGAGGTGGGCACGGTGACTTCGAAAGACGAGGGCACCACGACCATTGCGGGCATGGTCGGAATGGCACGCCACTTTGGTGGGAACCAAGGAATCTCTGCAGGCGAAAACATCAGCCAGTATCCATCCGGCACTGGACCAATGACCACTGAGGCATGGTTTCAAGCAGAGAAGTCCAACACGACCATCGTCGCATGGGGCAAGGAACAACGCCCCGGCAAGGTGATGATGAATTTCCTCAGTCCGCCACGAATTGCGATCCAATGCTACTTTGCCGATGTTGAGGCCGACACCTCGCTGCAAGTCAAACAATGGTACCATGTGGTTCACACCTATCAAAACAAGGACTCTCGCGTTTACATCAATGGGAAACTCGAGGGCGCAACCCACCCAGAGTTAAACATTACAAAAACCTCTGCCCTCTGGATCGGCGGGTGGTATGACACCTATCGATTCATCGGCGACATCGATGAAGTACGCATCTCAAATGTCGCGCGCTCGCCCGATTGGATCAAGCTGCAGTATGAAAATCAAAAACCTCAGCAAACCCTAGTCGGCCCGATCGTCCAGCTTGGAAACGCCTTTGAG
>CAILVZ010000015.1 GCA_903837825.1 Akkermansiaceae bacterium
CTCCCGACACATCCTAAGAAACAGCCCATCTCCCAGCTTCATGACCGAAGCCTTGTGGAAGGCTGTCACCTTCTTCCGTCCATACAACTTCGGCGTGCAGCTGTTGCTCGACCGTTTCCTCGAGCTCTCCCCTCCACCGATGCCACGCGAAAGCGGCGAACTCACCATCGACCCAGCCTCCGAAGAATTTTCAGCCTTTGTCTTTAAGATTCAGGCGAACATGAATCCCAAACACCGCGACCGAATCGCATTCGTCCGCATTGTCTCTGGAAAATTCGAACGCGACATGGATGTGGTGAACTGCCGCACGGGGGAAAAAGTCCGCCTCGCCAACTCACAACGGCTCTTCGCCCGTGAGCGCGAGACGGTGGACGATGCCTTCGCCGGCGATGTGGTGGGATTGGTGGGAAACTACGATTTGCTCATTGGCGATACGCTCGCCTCAACGCCAGGAGTCGCCTTCGACGAAATCCCGCGCTTCGCGCCCGAGTGTTTTTCATTCCTGCACAACAAAAGCACTGCGAAATACAAGCGTTTCCGCGATGGACTCCAACAACTCCTCAAAGAGGGGGTCGCGAGCGAATTTCAACTTCTCGACACCGAAGGCCCACAAATCCCACTGCTCGGCGCCGTCGGCCCCCTGCAATTTGAGGTCCTTCAATACCGGCTCGAAGGCGAATATGCCGCCGAGACACGAATCGAACCCGCAAACTGGTCGCTCGCCCGCTGGCTGAAGCCGAAAGAAGGCGACCCACTCTCTCCAGATGCAAGGCCATCTCTGTCACTCGGCGCCGCCCTCGCCAGAGATTCTAACGGATGGCTAGTCGCTCTGCTGCCAAGTGAATGGGCACTCAAGACCTTTAGCGACAAAAACGAAGACTGGATCATTTCCGAGCAGCCTTTCGCTCCACCAGCCGCGACGCTCCGCTAGGCTTCCTCGGTAATTTTTTTGCCAACCGCGAATCGTGGTCACTCTCTCACCCCGCATTTAAGGTCTAGCTCAAGGTGCTTTTTCTTTTTTCAAATAAAGGGACAGTCCTTTTATCGATTTATTGTTGACGGTTTGGGCAGAGTTGGTATTTCTCGGGCATGCGAAGGGCGCGATGGCTGGCAGAGTGGCGTAATTCGGACTTGAAGCCGGTATTCTACCATTGCGTCTCCCGAGTGGTAGATCGCCGCTTTGTCCTAGGCGCCGTCGAAAAGGAGAAATTCCGCGCGCTGATGCGGGTCTATGAGCGGTTTTCGGGCTGCCGGGTGACCTCTTACTGCCTGATGGACAACCACTTCCACCTCCTCCTTGAAGTCCCGCGCATGAAGGACGGCGGCCTATCGGACACGGAGTTGCTGAAACGCTTGTCCGCCATCTACCACGAGGCATTTGTCGCAGGCGTGGCGCAGGAACTGGCTGAAGCACGCCAACAAGTCGCCGATGGCGTGGCGGACGCATCGGTGGTGGCACGGGTCCACGCTCGGTTCACCTACCGCATGCACGACTTGGGCGAGTTCATGAAAGGCCTACTCCAGCGCTACACGCATTGGCACAACCGAACCCACGCGCGAACGGGCAGGCTATGGGAGGACCGCTTCAAGAGCGTGATCGTCGAGGACGGCGTGGCGGCACGGACGATGGCCGCCTACATTGATTTGAATCCGGTGCGCGCAGGCATCGTGAAAGAACCCGCAGATTACCGCTGGAGCAGCTATGGGGAGGCGGTCGGTGGCGGAACAAAAAGCCATGGCATGACGGCACGTGCTGGGCTTGTTAGAGCGTGGGGCGCCCATCAAGGAATGGCAGCAGACGCTGGATTGTGGGCGAAGGAAGTATCGAAATTTTATCGAAAGTTATTGTTAGGCCATGCGTTGGAGAAAACCATGGAACACCGAGGTCAGGACGGCGTCGTTGCCAAAAAAACAACGCGGAAGGGCATTTCCAACAAAGAAGCTGAAGCTACATTGGAACAAGATGGTGAGCTTCCCTTCAGCAAAATGCCTCGCTGTCGGATACGATATTTCACGGACGGTGCGGTGATTGGCAGTCGTGGATTTGTGGATGAAGCATTCGCTGAATCGCGAAATCGCTTCGGGCCGAAGCGAGTATCGGGAGCACGGAAAATGCGAGGCGCAGCCTCATCTGCCAGCACGATTTTATGGAGCCTGAGAGATTTGAAAAAAGGGATTGGCAAATAATATATTGTGCCCCGGTCTTTAGACTGGCGGATTCAATTACTAGTCCCGTTTCCGAATAGTTCTAATTGCCGCAAAAACATTCCCTGCAGAGCAGCAAAACACTTATTGCTCTAAGGTCACCCGCGTTGTCGGCTTATCGGGAGCGATCAAATGATTCCCACGTTGAACCCAAAGGGCACTTGGGAAAATTTTTATGGTTAAATGATGGTACCACATGAAGTGCCTAGCAAACCAAGTAAGGCCAGACATAACCACCTGCACCATACGGACACTTCGTCATAACAAAAATCATCGAGTGGTTAGCCCCTAGACCAATCAGAGCTTATGCAGCCATCCGCCCCCGCTGCCCCAAAAAGTAATTGGCAAGTTTTCGCCAAACAGCCCGTAAAATCAGGTGATGAACGGCAGACCGGAACACAGCTTGATCGAAGACGCACAAGGAATTTGCTACGGTAGCGGCATGGCAGCGTTTGGGATCGCCTTACTCACTCACCTTGGGCTCGTAACTGGCCAAACCGCTGGTCTGGCGATCTTGATTTCCTACGCCTCTGCACTGCCCTTTGGTGCCGTCTTTTTTGCCATCAATCTACCCTTCTATTGGCTAGAGCATTTTAAATAAAACTGTAGCCGTTTCCGGATTCCATGCTAGGGTGCGCCCATGGCAACGATCTCAATGGATCTCCGGCAGCGTATCCTCAAGGCCTATGATCGCGGCGACA
>CAILVZ010000016.1 GCA_903837825.1 Akkermansiaceae bacterium
TCCCTTCAGCAAAATGCTTCGCTGTCGGATCCGTTATTTCACGGACGGAGCGGTGATTGGCAGTCGTGGATTTGTGGATGAAGCATTCGCTGAATCGCGAAATCGCTTCGGGCCGAAGCGAGCATCGGGAGCACGGAAAATGCGAGGCGCAGCCTCATCTGCCAGCACGATTTTATGGAGCCTGAGGGATTTGAAAAAAGGGATTGCGACTTAGGGTCACACATCAGCATGTCTATCGCTCTGCTGGGCTAGGCCATCACTTTTCATTACGCCCAGCCTGCTGCCAAAAACAAATCAAAAGCGAGCATCTTCCCGTCTGGAATCGCCTAAGCGGGTTGCGTCGAGACAACCTCAGGTACGCTGGTCGTCGCAACTCCCACACCGCTAAAACCCCACCCGTCTGATTAACCCGATTGGCGAATTGAACCAATCGCCAGCCGATGTGCTATTGTAAGTTCTTTGCTACAAGACCCATCGCCGAATCGCCCCATGCCTTTGCTCAAATCATTTGCCAGCTACAGCCTTCAGATGCTCCTTGCACTCGCCCTGTTTTCATCTGCCGCAGATGCGAGTACCGACAAATCCATCGACATCACTACCCTCGGCATTTCCGGCGACGGGATCACCCTTAACACTGACAACATCCAAAGGGGCATTGATGCCTGTTCAGCAGCTGGCGGAGGGACACTATCATTTCCACAGGGCCGCTACCTAACAGGAACGATCCAGATCAAAAGCAATGTCACCCTACGATTTGAAAAGAACGCGACATTGCTCGGTAGCGTTGAAGCGAGCGACTACCGAAATCTCGATCCGTTCATTGACGGCAGCGGTAATCCACTCGGGCACGCATTGATCATCGCGGTAGACGCCGATCATGTCGGCGTCGTGGGCATGGGCACCGTGGACGGGCAAGGTCCTCGATTGAAGTCAAAGCAACACCCATACACCATACGGCCCTTTCTCATTCGTTGGGTGCGCTGCTCAAACGTCACCGTCCGCGATATTCGACTCGTCAATCCAGGTGCGTGGACGCTCAATTTCTATCAGACCCAAGGTGCATTGATCGAAAACCTGACCATTCGCAGTCGAGACTTGGGAATCCACAACAATGATGGAATCAACATTGACTCCAGCGCCAACATCAGGGTGCGCCAATGCGACATTATCAGTGGGGATGATGCTCTCGTGATCAAGTCAACCTCCTCAGACCACCCAAGCCACGACATCATCGCGGACGAATGCAAACTCTCAAGCCATACCAATGCGATCAAACTTGGCACCGAGTCGATTGGTGGATTTAAAAATATAACAATTTCAAAGTGTGATATCACAAAAACAGATATGGCTGGTATCGCCCTTTACACCGTCGACGGAGGGAACCTTCATCATGTGTTGATCCATGACATCAACATGAACGGAGTGGCCGTACCCATTAGCATCCGCCGCGGCTCGCGAATGAATGCATTTCGCCAAGGTGACAAACCGAAGCAAGCTCCAGGCTTGTTGCGTGATGTGACGATCAGAAACGTCAGCGCTAAAAATATCGGCATGATTGGCATTCTCATCAATGGAATCCCGAACTACCCCGTGGAAGCCATCACACTAGAGAACATCCAGCTTGAACTTCCGGGCGGAGGCAACGCTGAAGACGCAAAAATCCAACTGCCCGAAAAAGAGCGTGCGTACCCTGAATTTGCAATGTTCGGCAAATCCATGCCAGCCCATGCCATGTATATCCGGCACGCTCGCGCCGTGAAGTGCCTAAACTTGCAAACCGCCCTAACCCACCCAGACGAGCGTCCCGCCTCGGTGTTGATTGATGTACAAGACATAAATGCTGCCGACTTTCTGAAGACATCCCCCATAGGGAATCCTCACTGACACCTCCTCCACTAAGCTCATAACGGGCTGACACCCCCGAGGCCAAGCACCAGACAATTTCCCTAACGACATCCCGATGGGGGTAAACGATTTTTGGTGGTCAGGTTCATGCGGGCCGCATAGTCTGCTCGGCATGTCGAAACGGGTTTACGCAGTCGCGGGAGAGCTAAGCGGTGACGCTCACGGCGCAGGCTTACTGCGTTGCCTCACCCAAATCATGCCTGACCTTGAAATCCAAGGCGCTGGCGGACCTGAAATGGCGGAAGTTTCAAAAGCTGGCCTGAGGGATTGGGTCGAGGATGCCGCTGTCATGGGAATCTGGGAGGTCTTGAAACGCTATGATTGGTTCAAGCAACGCTTCACCGAGATGCTCGATGAACTGATCGCATTCCAACCCGATGTTCTTTTGCTCATCGACTACCCCGGATTCAATCTTCGCTTCGCAGAAGCCGTCAAACGCGAATGCCCAAACACACGCATCATCTACTACATCAGCCCACAAGTCTGGGCTTGGAATAAGGGCCGCCTTCCAAAAATGGTTAGGTTCCTCGACGAAATGCTGTGCCTCTTTCCCTTCGAGCAACCGATCTTTCAGAACGCAGGCCTTAAGACGAGTTTCGTTGGCCACCCGCTCGTGGATGAGCTGGAAAAAGATCGCTTGGACCATGTCACCCACGACACAAACCTCGTCGGACTTTTCCCGGGCAGCCGCGAGCGCGAAATCGCCCGATTGTTTCCCATGATGATCGATGCTGCGATGCAGTTAGGCTCATGGAATCACACCCTAAAATTCGAGGTACCTGCCGCCTCTCCGAAGCTTGCCGAGCAGATCCGTGGCCTCATTGCCGAGGCTGGCGCCGAGGAGCGCATCATGCTAACAACCGGAGCAAGCCATTCATTGATGCAGCGGGCGGGCTGCGCGGTGATCGCCAGTGGCACCGCAACGCTTGAGGCTGCCTTTTATGGACTGCCATATTGCCTAGTCTACCGTGTGGCACCATTGACCTACCTGTTAGGAAAAATGTTAGTTAAGATTCCACACATCGGGCTGGTAAACATTCTCGCTGGCGAGGGCGTTGTCGAAGAATTGATTCAAGAGAATGCCGAGCCATCGGCGGTTGCCCAATCCCTGAAAGGCTTCTTGGAATCTCCTGCAAAACGTGAAGCCTTGCAGGCACGACTCGCCGAAACTGCTGCCAAACTGGGCGGCCGCGGCGCTCACGAGCGGGCTGCCCACGCAGTGGCACGCTGGCTTGCTGATTGATCCTCGCCACCCAGCGCACTCTTCTCGACTTGGCTGCACGCCTCACCCATCCTTCTTCCATGAAACGCCTTTTCCTCCTCGATGGTATGGCCCTCATTTATCGGGCTCACTTTGCAGTCATTCAAAATCCCATCCGCAATTCAAAGGGAGTAAACACCTCCGCACTCTACGGGTTCACTAACACCTTGCTTGCGATTCTCGAAAAGGAAAATCCCACCCACATCGGCGTCGCCTTCGACACATCGGCACCGACCCCGCGCCACATCCTATTTCCCGCCTACAAGGCCCAACGCGATGAAATGCCAGAGGAACTCGCCGCTGCGATTCCTCACGTCAAAAACCTCTGCCGCGCTTTCAATATCCCCGTGCTCGAACTCAACGGATTCGAGGCAGATGACATCATCGGCACCCTCGTAAAACGCGCCGAGTTGGATGAATTCGAGTCATTCATGGTCACCCCCGACAAGGATTTCGCTCAGCTCATTTCCGAATCCACTCGCATGTGGAAGCCTGGGCGCAAGGGATCGGACCACGAAGTCGTCGACCTTCCGACCATGTTGGAAAACTGGGGAGTCGAGCGCCCCTCGCAAGTCATCGATATTCTCGGCCTTTGGGGTGATGCATCCGACAACATTCCCGGCATCCCCGGCATTGGCGAGAAAACCGCAAAGAAACTCATCGGCGAGTATGACTCGATTGAGAACCTGATCGCCAATGCTGACAAGTTGAAGGGCAAGCAACGCGAGAATGTCGAGACCCACGCCGACCAAGCGCTGCTCTCAAAAGAGCTGGCGACCATCATCTTAGACGTTCCGTTAGATGTGACGTGGGAAGACCTCTTGCTGACCCCGCCCGATGATGGTGCACTGAAAGCACTCTTCAATGAATTTGAATTTCGCTCGCTCACCAAGCGTCTTTTCCCCACGAGCAGCGCTGACTCCGTCCCAACCAAAGCGCCAACCAACACCCCCACTCTCTTTGAAACATTCAAGACGATCCGTGATGTCGATCACCACTACTACCTTGCAGACACCCCCGAGCTCCAAGCGCAACTCTTTGCCGAACTTGCCCAGCAGAAATCGTTCTGCTTCGACATCGAAACTACAGGCCTCGACCGCTTTGCATCAACTCTGTTAGGTGTCGCCTTCTCGTGGCAAGCCCATGATGCGTGGTACCTTCCCTATTCCGAGGCCCTGCGCCCCGATCTCATCGCCGCACTTACCTCTCCCGCTGAAAAAATCGGCCACAACCTTAAATTTGATCTTTCCATCCTGCATCACCATGGAATTCCCGTGGCTGGCCCCTTCTTTGATACCCTACTCGCCGATTCACTCATCGCGCCAGACCGCCGGCACTCGATGGATTATCTATCAGAGGTATTGTTAGGGTACACTCCAATCAAACTCGCAGATATTTCAAAACCCATAGCAGACACGCCCTCTGCCGATTCCTTTGACCTCTTCGCCCATGCGGAAAAAACGAATGCTTCCAAGGGCCTTGATATGCGCGCGATCCCTCTTGCGTCTCTCGCAGAATACGCCGGAGAGGATGCCGACGTTACCTACCAGCTCGCCGAAAAAATCAGACCTCTCCTCGTAGAGTCAGGCCAAGAAGCGATCCTCCACCACATTGAGGGCCCACTGCTTCCCATCCTTGTGGAAATGGAAATGGAGGGCATCGCCATCGACCCGGCA
>CAILVZ010000017.1 GCA_903837825.1 Akkermansiaceae bacterium
ATCGACCGATGATTCCGGAAGCGGTCTTTGCGATGCTCGCCTGTGCGCGAATCGGCGCGATCCATTCGGTGGTTTTCGGGGGGTTCGCCTCACATGCGCTGGCAAGCCGTATCGATGACGGTACCCCCAAGCTGGTCGTGAGTGCTGATGCCGGTGCGCGCGGCGGGCGCATGATCCCTTACAAAGGCTTGCTGGACGAGGCAATCTCAATCTCAAGCCATCAACCCGACCACGTGTTGATGATCAACCTGGGGCGTGTTCCATTTGAATTGATCCCATCGCGTGACCTTGACTATGGCGTAGAGCGTGAGCGTGTGTTGGATGCTCAGGTGCCCGTGACTTGGCTTGAGTCCAATGAGATCAGCTACATCCTCTACACCTCAGGCACCACCGGGAAGCCCAAGGGCGTACAGCGCGACGTGGGGGGCTATGCAGTGGCTCTGGCTCATTCAATGGCCAATGTTTTTCAGGGCGGCCCGGGTCAGACCTATTTTTCGACGAGTGATATCGGTTGGGTTGTTGGACATTCGTACACCGTGTACGGCCCCCTGCTGGCGGGGATGGCAACGATTTTGTATGAAGGGTTACCAACGCGGCCCGATGGTGCAATTTTCTGGAAGCTGGTTGAACAGTACCGTGTCTCCGCGATGTTCTCGTCACCGACGGGGATTCGTGTGCTTAAAAAGCAAGATCCCGATCTTCTCAAGCGCCATGATGTTTCGTCTTTGAAAGGACTTTACCTCGCCGGAGAACCGTTGGATGAATCTACATCATCCTGGATTTCGGAAGCACTTGGCGTGCCTATTATTGATAACTACTGGCAGACCGAGAGCGGATGGCCAATACTAACGATCGCGCGCGGCCTCGATGACCGGCCGGCCCGTCTAGGGAGCCCTGGCTTTCCAATGCCGGGCTTTGACGTCCGAATCGTCGATGAAGTCACCGGTCTTGAGGTGCCCTCGGGTCAGAAAGGAGTTCTCGCGATTGTTCCCCCGCTGCCGCCGGGTTGTATGCAGTCGGTCTGGGGCGACGAGGCGCGTTTTCTGGAGACCTACTACCGTGCGATTCCGGGTCGTGAGGTCTATTCCACCTTCGACTGGGGCATCGTGGATGAAGACGGTTACACCTTTATCCTGGGACGAACCGACGACGTGATTAACGTGGCCGGTCATCGTCTGGGTACCCGTGAGATCGAGGAGTCGATCTCAAGCCACAATGCCATCGCCGAGTGCGCCGTTGTGGGCGTAGCCGATGCGCTCAAGGGGCAGGCTGCGGTCGCCATCGCTGTGCTCAAAGACAGTGCGACCCTGACAACCGAAGACCGTGCCCGTCTGAGCGCTGAAGTCATGGCCACGGTTGATCGTCAGCTTGGCGCTATTGCGCGTCCCGCGAAGGTTTATTTCGTCGGTCTCTTGCCCAAGACGCGGTCCGGCAAGGTGTTACGCCGCGCCATCCTTGCGGTCTGTGAGGGTCGTGATCCCGGCGAGCTGACGACCATTGAGGATCCTTCAGCGCTCGATCAGTTAAAGCAGTTGGTGATCGCTGGGAACGCCTAGTGGATCCAATTGTCCTCAAGAAGCTGAGCAGCGGGTGGCTGATGCCACCGGCGTTGCCGTTACTGTTGATTCTGATCGGC
>CAILVZ010000018.1 GCA_903837825.1 Akkermansiaceae bacterium
TGGAGTGAGTTGGCCATCGTCGTTTTGCACGTGCCGCACATCCTCAACCCAATTGTAGATCGCATAACGCTCCACAAACGGTGTGGCATCCAGCATCTCGATCATCTTCTCAATCGCTTCCTTTTCTTCCTTAACGGTCGGATCTGGCTCCTTTGACCAATTGGCTCCATTGTTCCACTCAGTAACCCATAGCGGACGTTTCACGCGATCATGCACTCCTTTCAAAAACTGATAGAATTGATTGGCAGCCCCCCTTGCATCTTTGGGATTTCCATAGCCTCGGTAGTAATGAATCGCAACGAAATCAACCCGAAGTTTACGGGCATCCGCCTTGTCGATGAATTCATAGATCCATCCAAGTCCTCCATCGGATGGTGCTGGAGAACCCAAGCGCAAGCCTGTGCCCATCAACTCCGGCCACCCGGCGATTGCCTGATCAACTGTTAGATCAGATTGATCTTTTTGATTGGGTTCATTGTAGCCAAGAAGATGGATTACCCCCTTCTTCTGCCAGTTCTGATCGAGGTTCGGCCAATCGCGTTTCTGTTTGATCGCAACGTATTCGAGATTGGGGGAAGAATTGGCACCGATGTTCCAATCATAAAACCACCCGACGTTCAAATGTTGCCAAATGCCGCCAGCGACACCCTTCTTGCTCGTCCAGCGCCAAGGAAAAATACGAATGAAACCGATCTTTGCATCCAATCCCTCAGGCATCGTCTCCATCACCACATCGTGATCCTGGGCGACAAAATTTCGGCTGACTCCAGTTCCATCCGCATTCTCTGCCAGGGTCGCCATGTAGCCGCGCTTCAAGATGAACGAGCGTGTTCCTCGATTCCAAGTACCCAAGTTTGATCCACCGTAATTCGTAAAACATGTCAAATTCATCGCTCTTCCGGAAAGCGATTTTTGATCAAACAGTGTCATCGCAGGGTAATCCGCTTGGTGAGGGATCACCACCGAGCCCACTCCATATTGGACTATGCGAACATTCAGCCCCAACGTCGCACGCACCCCCTTCACGACCATTTGGTCAAGAAGCTTGGATCCCACCGCAGACGGCTGGATCCGATCGAAAAATAGCCACGCATCGGGCGATGTAAAAACCAAGGAACTCCGTCGGAGTGGCTCCCCATTGCCGGTGATGTGAAGTTCAGATGGACCCTTTAAAATCACGGTTTCATCCACGATTTGGTCAACCACCCTCATGGAGTAATCACCTTTCGAACGTATGGTATCTCCTTGAGACAAGGTCGCCGTGGACTGTCCGAGTGCCTTAAGGAACTGCTGATCCACGTCCGAAAAATTCTCAAATGCGAATTCAAAACTCTTTCCATGGGTATCCCTAAGAACAACCCAGCCATTTTTCATGGCGATAAATTCCGCATCCAACCGAACATCCACCCCAGCAAACCTCCATGATCTTGCCTGAACATTCGAAATTCCGCAAGATCCACAAATCACGATAACCGCAGCAATTTGCAACACCTTGCATTCACTAACCA
>CAILVZ010000019.1 GCA_903837825.1 Akkermansiaceae bacterium
ATCTGGAAGCATTCTCTGGCGTTCCGAATACCATGCGCTCAACGAGAAGGGAGATATCCTCCGCGATCAGTCCCAATATTGGGGAAAGCATGGCGTCCATTATCACCAGTTCCTCAAGGCCGGTGAGAATACCCTGAATTACCGCCTCGCCAGTGAGCTTTTCGCATTCGTGAATGAAAGGGGCGGTTACGACCCCGATGCCTGGCTTGAGCGCTACATCAGGAGAATGCTGGAGCCCGGATGGCATCGCGACACCTATGTCGAAGAGTACCATCGAGCCTTCTTCACACGTTATTCACAGGGGAAAAAACCGAGAAAGTGTGGCATCAGTGACGAGCACATCGGAGGACTCGCAACCGTACCCGCACTTTGTGCGGCGTTATGCTCTTTGAAACCCGAAACCCAGCTTTTGGAACTGAGGACGATCGTAAAGGAGCATGTCGGATTGACTCATGCCCATGCCAATGTTCTCCGTGCTGCCGACACTTTGGTCCGCCTTCTCTGGAGAGTCACCGAACGGATGGAAGTTCATGAGGCGATCCGACTGGAGGCAGGTGACTGGATCTCAGGGAATAAATCTGACTCGTGGCTTCACCAGCCAGATGAACATGTCATCGGCTCCCGCTTCAGTCCCGCCTGCTACATTGCCGATGCGATGCCCGCATCGCTCTACCTCGTTTGGAAATACCATCGCGACTTCTCGGCGGGGATCATCGCCAATGCGATGGTCGGTGGGGACAGCTGCCACCGAGGTGCCGTGGTTGGCAGCATCCTAGGGGCGGCCTGCGGGGTGCCCGAGCGCTTTCTAATTACCCATCGTCCTCAAGACCCGGTGATTTAAGGCGTCTTTCCAGAAGCTTGCGGTGTTTCGTCACCCGACCGCCCACACGCTTCCGCCAAAGGGCAAAGCTAGAGGGCTTCAGTTCACGGCGCATGATATCAATCACTTCCCGTTCACAGAGGCCGGTACGTTCCTTGATTTCCTCGAAGCTAGTCCGATCCTCCCAGGCAAGTCGGATTACCAGGGAAATCTGATCGGTATGGATTTTCTCTTTCATCGGATTTAATCAGCCCAGAAACATCCGGAAAGTCAGGTTGATTCTGGGCATGTTGATTTTCTTGGTCTTGGGCATGGTGTGAACCCAATGATGCTGAGTCTCTCCCTTCATCACCAATAGGCTTCCATTTTCGAGGAGTACGGAAACGACCTCTCCGGATTCCCGGTGCTTTAACTTGAAGGCCCGCTCTGCACCAAAACTCACGGAGGCAATCACGGGATTGCGACCGAGAGTCTTCTCGTCATCGCTATGCCATCCCATTCCTTCAGAGCCATTATGGTAAAGATTTAGGAGGCAGGAGTTGAACCGATGGGCACACTGTTTCTCGACACGTTCTTTAATGAGCATTAGCCCGGGACTCCAGGGAGAAGCAGTCTTCCTCGTCCCAGAGTAGGAATAAGAAAAGGAGGCATCTCCCATCCATGCAACCTTGCGGGAGAGGATCCGCCGCTGACCGAAAATCACAACTTCATCCTCCTGCCAAGGAGTCGTGACCAGCAAGGCGTTGAAAAGATATTCCGACTCAGTGCCACTGAAGAGCGATGGTGTGTACTCCACTGCCCCGTCCCGGTGCAAAAGAGGGCGACCACTCTCGTTGAAAAAAGATGTCTGATTCAGTCTCAAGTTCAGTTAGATGGGGGATTTGAAAAACGCGGTTTACCGATATTACCATGAGGCGATGTCCCAACGCGTCACAAAGAAAGGTAGGCTTGGATTCTGGTTCATGAGAGTTTGTCGAAGTTGGAGGGGCGATCCTGAAGCGGTGGCATTGATTCGGTCAACCTCGGATAAAAGGTCGCGTGTCTGAACCGAGTTCATGCTTGGTAGAAGAGACGTCGCTAAAATTCCGAGCAATGTCCAAAACGCCAAGATGACCAGGATAGGGCCCCACCGAGGTGGCTTGGGAAAAGGAGATGCCCGGGTCAATGAACCGGACATCTCTTGAATATCAGCGTCAAGGAGAGCGTGGAAGACCTACTTCTTTTTCTCAACATACCGCGCGAGGCGGTTTGAGAGAATCAGGAAAGTCGGAGCCCAAAGGTAGACGAAGATCCAAAAGAGCTCACCATGAGCGCGAGCCTCGAAGCTCACATCCTCCTGATCAATCCTCATTTCCCGCCTCAGGCCCGTCCACAAACTCTATCATCGGCATTCTCGCCCGTGAGTCCTACTCACTCCCGCCGGAGCGAATCAATTCGAGCACTCCCCTCGCCTCACGGGTGTGTGGTACTCGAAAGACTTGCGCTTACCGCCTGACATCCTAGCATCCAGCGCTTTCCAAAGCTCAGTCGCTCGCCTCTCTCATGAATCGCATTTTTGTCGAAAAAAAGCCCGGCCACCAAGCCGAGGCCTCACACCTGTTGCAGGAACTCCACGCGTCTCTTCTGATTCCCACCCTTACGGGAGTCCGCATCTTGCAACGCTACGATTGCCAAGGCCTTACTGGCGCCGAGTTTGAATCCGCCACCCGCCTGATCCTCTCGGAACCCCAGGTGGATGCCATTTCGCCCACACTTGTGCTTGAGGATCATGAAACCGCCTTCGGGGTCGAGTTCCTCCCTGGCCAGTTTGATCAACGCGCCGACTCGGCCGCCCAGTGTGTCCAGATCCTCACAGGCAAGGAGCGCCCTCTCATCACCTCCGCGAAGATCATCGTTCTCCAAGGCACCCTCACTACGGAAGACATTCGAAGCATCAAAGCGTTCGTGATCAATGCCGTGGACTCTCACGAGGTGCCCGTCTCTGAGTTTGTGGACCGCCACGCTCCATCGGCACCCGAAGACGTGGCCATCCTCACTGGCTTCGCCAGCCAAGAGCCTTCGGCGATTCGTAAGACGCTCGGCCTTGCGATGTCGGCTGAAGATGTCGCCTTTTGCCAAACCTATTTCCGGGACAAGGAACAACGTGACCCAAGCATCACCGAATTGCGAATGTTAGACACCTACTGGTCTGATCACTGCCGGCACACCACCTTTCTAACAAAAATCGACAGCGTCACGTTTAGCGACGGGACGGAACCGGTGCAACGCGCATGGGAAATCTATCAGAAAACTCGCAAAGATCTCGGACGTGAGGACAAGACGATCACCCTCATGGACATCGCGCTCATTGGCATGCGTGAATTGAAAAAATCCGGTGAGCTCGACAACCTTGAAGTCTCCGAGGAAGTCAATGCAGCTTCAATCGTCATTCCTGTCTCAGTCGATGGCCGCCCTTCAGAGGAATGGCTGGTGATGTTTAAAAACGAAACGCACAACCACCCGACCGAAATCGAGCCATTCGGCGGAGCCGCCACCTGCTTGGGTGGGTGCATCCGCGATCCGCTATCAGGCCGATCCTACGTCTATCAGGCGATGCGAGTCACCGGAGCCGCCGACCCACGCGCCGCATTTGCCGAAACACTCCCCGGAAAGCTTCCACAGAAAAAGATCTGCCAAGTCGCCGCACGCGGCTACTCGTCGTACGGAAACCAGATTGGCCTCGCCACTGGACAAGTCGCGGAGGTGTATCACCCAGGATACGTCGCGAAGCGCCTAGAAATCGGTGCGGTGGTCGCCGCAGCTCCACGCTCGCAGGTTTTCCGCGGTAGCCCAGCACCGGGCGATGTGATTCTGCTCATCGGCGGTCGCACGGGTCGCGATGGCGTGGGTGGTGCCACCGGATCCTCGAAGGAACACACCGACACCGCTCTCGAAAATTCGGCAGAAGTCCAGAAAGGCGACGCACCAACGGAACGCAAAATCCAAAGGCTATTCCGCAATCCAGAACTGACGCGCAAAATCAAGATCTGCAATGATTTCGGAGCCGGCGGAATTTCAGTGGCCATCGGTGAAATCGCCCCATCGCTTGAGATCAACCTCGATGCCGTCTCAAAGAAATATGACGGCCTCGACGGCACGGAGCTCGCGATTTCAGAATCCCAAGAGCGCATGGCCATCTGTGTCGATCGCTCAGAGATCGCTTACTTCATCGCGGAGTCCGCTCGCGAGAACCTCGAATGCAATCACGTCGCGAACGTGACCGACACCGGCCGCCTCGTGATGACATGGCGCGGAAAAACCATCGTCAATCTCTCACGCGCCTTCCTTGACACCAATGGCGTCCAACAGTCGACCACGATCCATGTGGCGGCCCCATCTATCAGCAACCCATTGGCACGACCGACAGAGAGTCATCGGCACATTTCTACCGAGGCCTCACACCTCCATCGCACCCTCGCCTCACTGAATGTTTGTTCGCAAAAAGGACTTGGCGAAATGTTTGATGGATCGGTGGGTGCTGGCACCGTACTCTGGCCTTTTGGCGGAGATCGGCAACTCACCCCGCCCGACGCGATGGTAGCGAAAATACCTCTGTTAGAAGGTAACACCGAAGCGTGCACTTACATGAGCTGGGGCTTCAACCCGGAGATTTCGTCATGGTCACCATTCCATGGCGCGCTCTACGCAGTGACCGAATCGGTCTGCAAAGCCGTGGCAGCAGGTGCAAAAATTTCGGACATTCGCCTCACTCTCCAAGAATATTTTCCAAAGCTCGGAAATGATCCATCGCGTTGGGGGCTTCCATTCTCCGCACTGCTAGGCGCCTACCAAGCACAACATTCACTCCGCCTCGCTGCGATCGGCGGCAAGGACTCAATGTCGGGCTCATTCAACGATCTCGACGTGCCACCCACCTTGGTTTCTTTCGCACTCGCACCCGGAAATGCCCGCCTCGCACTCTCCCCAGAGTTCAAACAAACGGCGTCGGCGATCTCCCTCGTGGAAGTTTCACGCGACGTGAACCATCTACCCGATATCGATCAACTCCGAAAGATCGCGGCCATGCTGCATGACCTGAATTCCGGTCGGAAGATTCTCGCCCTCCACCACATCGGACAAGCGGGAATCGCGGCCGCCATCGCAAAAATGTGCTTTGGGAACCACATCGGCGCGAACATCACCACCACGCTCGACGTGAGCCATGAACGCTATTTTGCATTCATCATCGAGCACCGCGAAGCGCTCCCTGAAACACTCGGCGCGATTGAGATCGGGCGAACGACTGACTCGGCTTCATTAACGATCAACGAACAATCGGACGATCTAACCGAACTACAATCTGCTTGGACCGAGCCCCTTGAAGGAGTGTATCCCACGCAGCCACCGCAAGGTGAAGCAGTAGATGCGGCCATTGCATTTCCCTTGTTTCATTCGACCAAGACCCTCCAGCGTAAATCGATGACCGCCCACGCAAAGGTCATCATCCCGAGTTTCCCCGGCACTAACAGCGAGTATGATTCGGCAAAAGCCTTCCAAGAGGCGGGCGCGAATGCGGAGATTCTCGTGTTCCGCAATCGATCCGCCAACGACATCGAGGAGTCTCTCAAAGCCCTCGCTGTGCGCATCCGCGAGTCGCAAATTCTAATGTTCCCAGGTGGCTTCAGTGCCGGCGACGAACCCGATGGCTCTGCCAAGTTCATCGCGACCATCATCCGGAGCCCTCGCATCGCAGATGCCATCATGGATCTTCTGCAAAATCGCGACGGCCTCATCCTCGGTATCTGCAACGGGTTTCAAGCCCTCGTGAAAACAGGACTCGTGCCTTATGGAGAAATTCGCGATGCCAGCGCAGAGGCCCCAACCCTCGTGCATAACCAGATCAGCCGCCACATTTCCTGCTACGCCCGCACCCGCGTGGTCAGCAATCTTTCCCCGTGGCTTGCGGGAAGCACGGTCGGCGATATCCACCGCATTCCCGTGTCTCATGGCGAAGGGAAGTTCTACGCATCTCCGAGCGCCATCGCTGAACTTGCAAGCAAGGGCCAGATCGCCACCCAATACTGCGATGCAGACGGACTCCCATCCATGGACATCACGATCAACCCGAACGGCTCACTTGCGGCCATCGAGGGGATCACCAGCCCTTGTGGGCGCGTGTTCGGAAAAATGGCCCATACGGAACGAGCTGGTTCTCACGTGGCTTCGAACATTCCTGGCAATAAGATCCAACCCCTCTTCACCGCTGGGGTCGCCTACTTCTGTTAGGCACCGGCCGAGGTTCATTGACGAACTCGAATCGACCTCTCTCCGTGAATATGAGGTCGGGTCAGGGTAAAAATTGCTTACAATCGCGGATATTCCGGCTCGCTCTGATTTAAGTTTTTATTATGGCACGTTTTTTGCTTCACCCTCAGCGTTCGGTAAATTACCTTAGCGCCGCACTCAGGTGCCGGTCATGCCAGACACATTCCTCCATCAGTCGCTCTCACACCAGCAGACGCTTGCGCCTCAGATGCGAAAGAGCTTGGAGATTCTCCAAGCAGGGACATTGGAGCTTTCCCAATTGGTGCGACAGGCTCTCGAGACAAATCCTGTGCTGGAAGACCTAACGGAAATTCAGTCGCTCGATGATGAGGGCGCGGATGCGGAAGATTTGGATTCGCTGGAATACCTAAACTCGACGGATGACGACTGGCGCGAGCGATCGATTCTAGAGGGCAAATCTTCCCCTTGGACTCAAGATGATGAGGAGAGGCGCCAGCGCGTTTATGATTCGATCGTCGCACCCGAGACCCTCCAGCAACACCTCCAGCATCAGCTCGATCTTTCCATGGTGGACCCAAACGTTCGCGAGGCCGCGAGAGCGATTTTGGGCAATCTCGATGAACGTGGATTTCTTGACCAACCACTCAAAACGCTAGGAATCCAGCTGGCTCTTCAACCGAAAGATCTTCAAGTAGCGCTGGAACTTATCCAATCCTTCGAGCCAGCAGGCATCGGAGCTTCCGGGATCCAAGAATCGCTTTTGCTTCAATTGGCACGGGCGAGTGGCGAGGAAACCATCGAATACAAGATCGTCCGAGACCACTTGGAGGATCTTGCCCGCAAGCGTCACCCACAGATCGCTCGCACCTTAGGAACCACCGTCGAACGCATCGCCGAAGCCGCTTCCCGCATCGGCCGCCTAACGCCAAATCCAGGTGGCGAGTTCGATCCAACAGGAAATCCCTACATCCTGCCAGATGCAATTATCGAACGCGATGAGGACTTGAATTGGAGTGCCCGCCTCACTGGGGAACACTTGCCTACACTGCGCATCAATGATTTCTACAAGGACATGATCGGAAAAAATGGCACCGACAGCAAGGCTCGCCAGTTTTTACGCGACCAAATCCGAGACGGGCGAAGCCTCATTCATGCCATTTCCCTCCGCCAAGAAACCATTCTTGCCATCGCTCACAAGCTCATCGAACACCAGCCGCTCTTTCTCAAAAAAGGCCATCGGCACCTGCGACCCCTTACGATGAATGACATTGCGGACGAACTCAGCCTTCACGCAACGACCATCTCGCGAGCAGTTGCTGGTAAGTATGTATTGACCCCTCACGGGCTAATGGAAATGCGGGCATTCTTCGCCACTGGATACCAAACCAGCGATGGAACAGAGGTGTCCAATGCGGGTGTCCGTGAAGCCATTCAACAACTCGTCAGCTCAGAAAACCCCGCAAAACCATTGTCCGACGAGGTCATCATGAAGGCACTCGGCAAACAAGGCATCAAGGTCGCCCGACGCACGGTTGCAAAGTACCGTGAGCAGCTAAACATCCTACCATCGCATCTACGAAAAACGTTCTAACGGTTTCTAGCAGAGCTAAAATCACTCAATTTGGTTTACGAAATCGGTAGTGGGATACGATCCATTCCTCGCCATTCCGGTAACCCCACAATTCAGCGCAAGCCATGAAGAAAACTCGCCAGTAGACCCACCAGCGCGTTTGCTGGTCAGGGCCATAGGTCTCCCCAATCAATGGCAAAAGCTCACCACGCGCAGCATCCATGCGTGCAAGCCAAGCCTCTGATGTCTTTTGGTAGTGGGCACCGTTGACATGCCAGTGCCCTTCAATCTTGAGGTGATCCTGGAAGTAGAGTAGCAGGTCATCAGACGGCATCTGACCTCCCGTGAAAAAGTAGCGCGCCATCCAGTCGTCCTCGCTCTCCGCTTCGTAGTGGTAGGCGTATTCCCGATGCGTGAAAATATGCACGAAAAGTGCCCCGCCTGGCTTCAGCCACGTCGAAATCCGTTCAAGAAGCATCTGGTAATTCTTCATGTGCTCGAACATCTCCACTGAAACCACTCGATCAAAAACCGCTTCACCCTCACCCGCGTAGTGAATCATGTTGGCCGTGCGCACCTCGACATTAGTCAAGCCACGAGCAGCCAATTGGGCTTCGATGTGAATTTTCTGCGTTCGCGAATTGGAAACTGCGGTGATTCTGGAATTCGGATAGTGGGCTGCCATCCACAGGGTAAGCGACCCCCACCCACACCCAAGCTCAAGGATCCGCTGCCCATCTTGCAACTGGGCACGCTCGCAACTGATCTCAAGCATCCGAGCCTCCGAGGCATCAATGTCGGCAATGCCATCATCCCAGTAACCCGAGCTGTACTTCATGTGCTTACCTAACACGCGTTCAAAGAACCGCGTCGGCAATTCATAGTGCTGCTCGTTCGCCTCATCCGTCGCAATCGCGATCGGGCTATCAAGCAACTCAGCCACATGTCTCATCACCAGTGCTTGGCGCTGCTCGCACTGAAGTTTTTCGAAAGGCGCAAGTGTGCTTGCAAGTCGGCTGCGGATTCCGATTCGGATCAAGGCGTCTGGAATGATGTCTTTCGCGAGGATGTCGTTAATGTGGATCATGTTCGTCTGCTACAATGTTAGATGAAATAAGCGGCTTAGGCGGCCAAGGAATGAAGGAACTAGTCGTTTGCTGATAGATTCGGTAAGCTTGCCCTTTCCGACGAACGGCAGCGGCCTCAGTCGGCGGAATTCCCGTCACCTTAAGAAGGAGAAAAATGATCATGACCGGAGCATGAATGGTTGCCCACCCCCACTCTGAGCCGCATGCATAAACATAGAAACCTACCCAGATGACTGCTTCAAAAAAATAATTTGGATGACGCGAGTACCGCCATAAACCCTCAGTACAAACCGCCTTTGATCCCCCGCCACGCGCCTTAAATCGGGACATCTGCCAATCAGCAATTCCCTCACCAGCGATCCCTAAAAAGGAAATGATCGAACCCACGCACTCCCAACCGCTCCAAGACCGATCTGAATCCACCGCGATGCACCAAAAGGGCAAGGCAAGTAAGATCACCGAAATCGCCTGCATCTCAAAGAACCAGAAAAACGCCGATTTCTCACGCCCCGCCCAAACCTCACGAAGGGCCGCGTAGCGCGCATCTTCCTCTGGATGGATTCGCCGGATCCGCCGCTGCAAATGCCAACCAAGTCGCAGACTCCAAAACCCGAGGATCACGCCCGCCCCAACCTGCTTCAGCCCAAATCCACCGCCTGATCCCAGCCAAATCCAACCCAGCATCCCTACGCCAAACGCCCAAATGGCATCAACCCATGAGTAGTTATTCACGCGAAGTGCAGACACCCAAGCCAACGCAAACACACCCATCATCACGCCACTACCCACCAAAAATGACACCCATCCGTTCACTTTGCGGCCTCCTTGCGCTTGCGGATCACCAACGAAAAACGATTCAACATTGGCAAGGTGATCCATCGAATGATTAGCACCGCAAATGGTGCAATTAAAATCCATGCACTGATACCATGCAAGGCACTCACTCCAAAATCGATACTGAATTGCAACGGATTGATCCGAAACCGATTCAGCAACTCCCGCAACGAATAGGAAATGGGGGCGACACCATAAAGGCGATCACCCGCATGAATGAAAACGAGGATCATCGAGAGGTGAAGCGGATAAACCAACGCTTTGAACAACTGAAGCAACGGCTGATTTAGCCGAAAAATCCAG
>CAILVZ010000020.1 GCA_903837825.1 Akkermansiaceae bacterium
CTGACCCCTGCGACTGACCCCTGCGACTGACCCCTGCGATGAACTCTCTGAAGAAGTTGTTGAAAAGCGTGACCTCACCCAATTCACTGCGATGACCCCTGCGACGTTGCAAATTGACTACGCTCATGAAATGCGCTTGAGTAGCAACCACAGCAGCCCACAAGACGCCACAACCAAGACAATGATGATGCCCCATCGCGTTAAAGTATCATCGCCCGGTTGACTCGATGCCTCTTTATCTTTGGTGATCTTGCCTTCGGTTGGAGATTCAAGCGAGGGAGCCGCTGCATTGGGCCTTGGAGATAACGTGGCAGATGCTTTGTGGCCAGCCTGCCATGCCGGATATGCTTTGCTACTCACACCGAGAAAGACGCCCTTCCAATTCACGAGGGGCTTGGGGTTGCACTTGCCTTCGACCATAAGGATCGTTTCCTTACACGAGTTGATGAGGTCAGCGTCTTCGACGGGGTCCATTTCGGCGAGACGCGCCTTCAATAGATCGCCGAACGAGGCACCCAATGTCCCGAACGCTTTGAGTCCGCGAATGGCGATGTCGTATTGGTTCTGCAACTTCGAACGACCGCCGCGTGCTGGGTAGTTCTCCGCCTTATAGGGTACGCTCAAGAAGTCACGATACAAGTCTTCAAACTCGGGCAAGCCCCAACGAGATGAACCGTGCAGCAACAGGCCGGCTGCAAGTTCTGCTCTGGTATGCAATTCATCGCGCCATTCTACCTTTTCTCTGACCTCTCTCCTGACGGCGGCGTCATCAAGCGCCAGCATGAATAGTGTATTGTATGCTTCAGTTGCTTTCTGGGTGTCTGTCTTGGAATCACGAGCAATCTTCAGCAGCGCAGCACGAAGACTTGGCGTGGGCTTCGCAAACGCCAGAAGTGACGCAACAGCATTAGGTGCTTCGTTGTCCCGGGCGGATGCATCAATTACTTCAATAAGCGTTGACTCAAACGGGGCGAGCCATGTTTCGACTTGCCGTATGCGTTCTGCACGAGCGGGCGAGCTCTCGTGAATCGCTCCGGGTATCGCATAAAAATACGTTTGGATTGTGTCGACGATAAGGCGTTCACGATTAACGTAGTTTTGCGCAGAGCGTCCTGTCGGATCGCTGGTAAGCAATAATGGAAGTTGCTTGAGCACAAGATCAATCCTGGCTTTCACCTGATCCGCTGGTTGCTGAGCGGCAACCTCAACTGTGATACTCAAGACCACGGTAGAAGCGAGCAACAATGCCGCAAAAGTTTTCATGGTCAGTATTAGTGAATGTCTAGCGGCCCACCCGCTCCCGTTTGATTGCTATTTAAGCTGATAGGCCCCGGTAGCGTGCTCGCTGGCGGTTTGACTTTGTAGATATGTTCGTATGTACCGTTGGCATTTCCGATAATTGCCTCATACGCCGGATATTGATTCTGCGTCACATCAACTGTCACGCGCAAGTAAAAGGGGTCAGTCCTAGATTTTTTAAATAACATCATATTTTCTCAGGGTTTTTTCCTCCTTTTTGTCCCGACGAATCCGCTGGACCAAAGTGCTCACATAGGAACCGTGTCCCATCGCCAGACGTTCGGCCAGCCAATCGTTGCCCACCGCGGTCCTGCCTTTGGCCACGGCGGCACAGATGACCTTGCGGCGGTCCCCCTTTTTCAACAGCAGCAGCTCTTCCCGCGCTGTGGATAGGCCCAGCGCTGCACCAACCGCTGCCACGATCCGCTCTGCCTCGCTCTCATTGTGCGCGCGAACGGCACCTCCCGAGTGACTGTCCTTTTTCCGACTTCCTAACAGTGCCTTATCCATCAGGCCAAGCAGCTTGTCCCGGAAACTCTCCTTGCCTAGATACCAGCCACGACGCAACGCCTCCATCGAATCCTCGTCGATTCTACCACCATCGGCGGAGGCACGCGCTTCCAACCATGCCACATAAGCGGCGCGCCCTCTGCGGTCGCGACTGAGTTTGAACGCATCCAGCACGCGATCAGCCACCAACCATGCAGGAGAATTTCCCTTGGAGTATTGAAGCAGGCTGCTCCACGGATAATCGACAAGTTTTCCCATTGCCCCGCCTGCCAAACCGGCACGGGCAGGATTGAGATGGATATAGTCCGCCACCGACTTGAAATAATGTGCGTCCGCCGCCCTCTCTCCCGCCACCGGCACCGCCTTGTACCGCCCCTGAAAGACGTGGCCGCGGCGTTGATAGCGGCTGTTCCACGCCTGGCTGAACGCACCTAACAGCACGCGCATGCCCGACGACAGGTTCGCTTCTGGTGTTTCGAGAAGTAGATGGAAATGATTGCCCATCAAGACCCAGGCATGCACCCGCCAACCGTGACTTCCGCAGACTTTCTCAAGCCAATACAGGAACGACTTGTGGTCCTCCTTCTGGATAAAAAGTGGCTTCCCTCCATCGCCACGAGCCATCACGTGATACACCGCCCCAGGGTATTCGAATCTCGGCTGTCTGGCCATAGGCAAAACCTCCTAAGGTAAAACGTCGGGGTCAATCTCCATTTTTTATAAATTCAAGGACTGACCCCGATTCCCGGCAAAAAGGCCACCCGCAACCTCTCCTCGGAACTCTGGCGGGCCGCCGCAGCCTACCACGACCCACGCCTCGCCAAGGCCGCCCGCAAAGCCAAGGATTTTGAAACCTCGCGGGACGTCCTACTGCTTCCGGGGAAGTGATCGAAGGCCATGGAGCGGCGAGATCCTTCTAAATCATGAAGAGCACCGTCCGGATTTCCTACCATACCCGAGCCATGGCTCCGATCCGACAGATTCACCGAATCATCTGACCATCTTCCCCGTACTTCTCGCCCTCTTCACCCACGATGTTGGCCGATAGCTTGTTTGCCACGGAATGGAGTGCTTGCCAAACGGGATCGGATAGGTCGCCATCGAGGGCCCGTTCAACCACACGTGCGTTGAACGAGGGAGTCCCGCCATCCCAGCGGACGCAAAACCTCCATTGATCCGTTGAAGGGTCATGGATTTCCACATCCCCGGGCCGAACAGGCATGCTCATGGTCGCTCCGCTCAGGGGATTCCTTGCCGTATGTTGTTCTCCCGCGCAAGGGCGGATGCCCTCAGTTGCCTCCACTGCGTCGAGCCATTCCTCCAGCGGGATTTGCTCTTCTCCATTCCTCTCGATTTTCAGGGTGTATGCCATAGGTGTCAGTGTTTGTTCTTGTTTGAAAATGATCGTGATTTCCCATCATTTATTTGGGGGGAATAATACCGCCCTCACGGAATCCATCCTTGAACACATTTCAGGATTTTGATCCGCATTGGCCAACAATGCTGGATCCAGTTCCAATCTTAGGCATTGTAGCCAATCATCAATCCTAAGAAAAGGCAAATCATGCAACCGATGCAAGTCACCACCGCTTAATCTTGTCAGTTTTTCAGTGACATAAAGCACACCGCAAATTGCCTCCACGTAACCCATGTGAAAAACTGTCCGCCCAGGATTTCCACTCAGATCAAGCCGCTCGTTGAAAATATCTTTCCCCAAAACCTGTCCAGCAATTCGGGGCAGATGCTCATGAGGCTTTTTTGCCATGATATAAGAATAGGGAGTGGAAGCATTCTGCCAATCAATGAACTCTTTATCTGCGACGTAACCAAAAATGAATTCAGGGTATTGAACAAGCGATCTAGCAATATGATCAATGA
>CAILVZ010000021.1 GCA_903837825.1 Akkermansiaceae bacterium
CAACAAACCAAGGTCTGCGAAGAAACGTAAGAGCTTCGAGAGACTAGACGCATTGGTCGGAGCGTTGAATTCTGATGCTGGCTTCCGGCGGGCGGTGGCTTGGTTCAAGATGTTGGAGGATCAGGAACTCAGGCGGAAATATATACCCGATCCATCAAATAACGGCGAGTACCCGCTGCTGGCCCCTGTGCGGATGGCCATCGAACGCATGCTGCCGGGTATCCGAAACCCTCGTATGGATGAGGAGGATACCCAACGATTCGTTGTGGATGGAGTCAACAGCGACGGGCAAACCGTGAAATTATTCTTGGACCAGTTGTCCGACGGCTATCAGGTGATGCTGGGCTTGGTGCTGGATTTCGCACTTCGGCTGGTGCGTGCCAATCCCGCGACCGCGGATCGACCGGATCCGTTGGCCGCGCAGGCAATCATGATTGTGGATGAAGTGGATCTGCACCTTCATCCGGAATGGCAGCAGCGGGTGATACCGGACTTGATGAGAACATTCACCGGCACACAGTTCATTTTCACCACCCACAGTCCGCAAGTGGTGAGTACGGTACGGAAGAAGTTCGTGCGTCGCCTCGTCGGCTTTGAACTATGCGAGCTGCCGACTGAAACCATCGGAGCAGAGAGTGGGCGCGTGTTGGAAGAAGCCTTCGATGTTCCTGTCCGAGCCGAGAACCTCGATGAAGTCAAAATGTTGGAGGCATACATCCTGTTCGCCGAGTCGCCTGGCGTTGACCCGCAGGAATTGACGAACAAGCGGCAGGAGATTCTCGAAATGATCACCGATGACGATCCCGCGATCGAATTGACTGACATGGCGATCGAACAACGTCGCGTGCTCGGAGAACTCAACCTCCAGATTCCCGTCATCCTAGCTCCAACGGACGAACAATAAGAGCCAATGAGACAACTAGCTCCTCATGCGGAACCTTCGGAACTGACCGCAGCGCGCCCGACTTTACCACCTGATTGGAATAGCATGCCTAGACCCGTCAAATTCGCCATTCGTGATCGACTATACCGCCATCAGTATGGCCTCTGTGGATATTGCGAGGGATCGCTGGGAGAGCTAGGGCGACATATCGAGCACGTCGAACCAAAGGGAGGTGTAGCAGGAAATTCCGGTAGGACGTATGACTACACCAACCTGATCGCTTCATGCCAGGGCGACACGGACAGGCCTAAAGCGGCGGGGCAAGACGGATCGTGCGGACATTTTAAGGACCAGCAGATTCAAGCGAAGGGGACGTTTTCCATTGGCGATTTCGTTTCTCCTCGGGAGACAGGATGCGATGGTCTTTTCAACTATCTGCTGGATGGTCGCATTGTCCCCAAGGCTGCCACCGGCACGGTTTCGAACCGCCGCGCGGCATACACCATCCAACTTGTGGGTTTGGACTGCAATCGTCTCAAGAACCGTCGGCGAGCTATATCAGAGAAGCTGATCAGGCAGATTGATCGTTTCAAGGATCAGCCCGCGGTTCTGCAGCAGTTGGCCAATCACTACCTTGGCGCTCACGTGGACTCCTCCGGCAATACTGTGTTGTTGCCATTCTATTCAACTCGCAAGCAGCGTCTCGGGCTATGATGGTGCTGATTATGACGCCAATGAAGTCCAATCAAGCAGGCCGAGATTGTGGCATGCATCTTTTTCGTTAGTCCATGTCAACTGACTCTTCCTCCATCGTCTCCAAAGTCTGGAACTACGCCCACGTGATCAAAAACGCAGGAGTCGGTTACGGCGATTGCGTTGAGTAGCGAGCCGCACGGGCATTGATCAC
>CAILVZ010000022.1 GCA_903837825.1 Akkermansiaceae bacterium
CAACAAGTTCAAAGCGAGGCTCGGGGCTGCCGCGTCGCGCAAGCTCGGCTGGTTGTTTCCCATCCAGAAGGTCATGGCTGAGGACTACGGTATGCACTTTTCAGTAACCACTATATGCGAGTGGGCGAGGAGGCTCGCCTTAGCCAGGAACAAGCCGGGTTCCCTCCTGGCACCGTTGTCCGACCCGAAGTCCCCTCGCTCCCGCTTCACCCACATGTTCCCGGCCGTGGCCAACTACATCCAACGGAACTTTTCGGCGATGGATGCACGCCTGCAGAGGGCCGTGGACGGCAGCTCCCTCGAGGAGCTGACCAGCCACTCCCCCGTCAAGGAGGTCCTCAAGGCACGGTACGCCTTCATCAAACGTGATCTCGCCGAGGCCAGCACAGTCGCGGCGAGAACCCGTGCTGCGGAGCTCGAGGGCGAAGTCGCGACTATACATCGAGCCCATGTAGGTGCGAGGGCGGTGACGCGCGCGTTGGGGGGGGGGGGGGGGGATTACGGGCATGAGTTTTTTTAAAAAATTATTCGTTCTTATCCATTCTTATTCGCATTTCTCAACGGATCTTTTCTGTAGGCCGCCCAAGCCACGAAGCGCAAGCGCAGCAGCATCGACAACCACTCACGGGGCGTGCGGAGGGCAAGTCGTAGGCTCGAGCGGGGCCTCAAAGATATCACTGCGGGGGCCGTCCTAAAAGGCGCCGTGATCAAGGAGCTGAGGCTTCGACTTACTGTTGTCGAGGCGGCCCTCGACGAGGCGACCGAGGAGGCCAGCAAGGCTGAAGCCGAAGCGGGCGCAACTAAGGGGAAGCTCGTGGAAGAAAAGATGAAGACGAAGGTGCTTCGCGAGAGCAACACGGATCTGAAGAGGAGCGCCTCGCTGAGCGGGAGAACGCTGTCTTCGAGCTCGAGGAGAAGCTCGAGGAGGAGGGCTTCAAGAAGACCGTGAAAGGCTTCGAGCGAGCGCGGGCCGAGCAGTCCAAGGCCGATGGCCTCATCGACGAGCTGCTCGAGGACGAGAAAAGTAAGGCACCCGGCGCCGGTAGGAGGCACGCGTTTGAGGTTCGCATCGCGTTTCAAAACCTCCTCACTGTTGACCACGCCCCCCTTCACGCGATTGCTTCGCGCCTTGTCTGCTACGAATGTCGCGTTCTTGCTCGTGTGCCGCGCCTCGAATTCGCGCTGAAGATGCGGCGCGAACTATGCCTCGTTCTTCTGACCTGTAGTGTCTATCGCGGCAGTCCGTACGGTAATACCATGTTTTATTCAGGGGCTTGCACGCACGCTTACTCCCCGTACCTGTTTGTGACCGTCGTTCGTCGCGTAAGAACTCTGCCTCCTATTTATGTCACGATTTGCCCAAAATAGCACTTGCACCAATAGAAGACTGGTTACGGATTGATTCGGTCCTTATATTGTAATTGTCTGCCTTAACTATGACGTGATGAAAAAAATCGAGTTTTTCCCTCTGAAGTAGCCAGCCACTACAGGGGCTTTGAAAGCTCATTTCGGGACCTAGGTGTTGCTAGCGTGGGTACTGTGAATGTGTTTTGTGAAGTAAATGCATGATCTGATGATAGGGGACCCATAACAACTCTAACTTCGACCCTCCCCGCCCTCTGGGGCCCTATAAAGGGCCGATATTAGGATTTAGACACCCCCGTGTGCAGTGTATTTTGGGGGCATTTTTGGCCGTTTGACTTACCCTGGGGCCTTCCAGTGGCCTCCTGGACCCCCTAATCCAATGTAACCTTCGATGGCATCACTAAGACGCATCGTTTGAGCTATTTCAGGCCCTTGGAAAGTACGATTTCGATCGACACTTTGAGGCCTCCTGGGCAAATTCCGCCCCTCCACAAGAACCCCGCCTGAGCACCAGCGGTTTTTGGCCGTTTTTTTTTGTCCACATGCGCGTTTGCACATCGGTTTTTTCGTTGCGTGTCGGAAGGGCATAGCACCCCGCCCCTATCAAGCTGCTTTAGCAACAGAAATACTGGTTTTGGCGCCTTTTACAGCCGCTTGAAAAATAAATATAGTCCTAAAAGCCTAAAAATCCTATTGTAACGCCTATTTTTCAATTTTTTGGTGCCAGGACGTCCGAAAAAAGGGCATATCGCACTCGGAAATCGCTTTTAAATCGAGTTTTGCGTCTGGAAAAGCTCTAGTGAAATTATTTTTATAACATTTATTTTTTCTCGATTCCCCCTACATTTACTCTATTTTCTTCCTCCACCTTTACCTCTCACTTTCAAGAAACATGGGACATGGGGCAAGTAGCTAAGTTCGGGCGGAGACCATCAAAAGTCAAATCTATTCGTGGCTTAGCAGCAGCGAAAAAGCGAAAAGTGTTTTAGCTGTGCTCTGAATTACTAGTACAGTAATTCACGTGCTCCATGCGGAAGTAGGCAACTGCAACTGCCGGCTGTCCTTGCTTGCCTGTAAAAGCTATCGCAGAGAAGTCTGCACGTCAGTTGTCCTCGATCCGAACGCAGGGCCCAATATGAAATTTGAGCAACCGCACTTTTCTTGAAATTTGAGCAACCAGGACTCGAATCCAAAAACATTTTCACGGCGCTTGATCACGCAATCGCTGCACCGCATGGCACTGCACGATGCGCAGCCGCTACACGATGCCCCAGCTTCGGAAGAGCAAATGCTGGCTTCGGACGAGTCTGCCGTGCTCTTCACTACGATTAAGAACGGGAAGGATACAGACCACTGATTTCGAAATTTCCCTGCACCTCCAGCCGAACGACCCATTCGCTCAATCTCCGAGTCATCGGGCTGCAATTCCACTGGGGCACTGCCACTACCCGCAGTAACTTCAACCCATGAACCGGACACTCCGTCCCATCGCATCCCAAAGGGCGTGGGCCCCCTCGGCCTGCTGATAACAGCTGTGCCAGATGATTCGTTCACGATTGCCACAATCGACACCCACACTCCTGATTGAGTATTCCACTGCATTCCTTTTGGAGCCGGCCCCCTCGGGCGCTTGACTTCGACTGTGGCTGGTACTGCGGATGCTGAGGTTAACAGATCCCAGGTTCCATTATCCTCGTTCCAGCTGTGATTCCTTTTCGGAGCTCCAACTGGCCGCTTGAAGATGACCGGAATGGCTTCATCCACATCAGAGGTCACCCACTGGCCGGTAGTGCTATCCCACGTACGATTTTTTGGTGCATGGCCAACTGGTCGCGGGATAGGATGACTAACAAGAAGCGGTGGGCGCATGAGAACGTCGGTGGCAGGCCTCATACCGGCAGCATCGAGCAGCTGTGATCGAACGATACTCCAGGTATCTCCAACAAGTAACGATGGAGGGACTGAATCGGTTTCATCGAAGTCTCCTGGGTCGATCAAGAGTCGTTCAAGAAAGAGGCATTCATCCTCCTGGTGAACACAAGTAAGACGCAGATGAACGACAGGAATTGAAGCGCAAGTACCTGCCCAGCGATTTGAAGAAACTCAACGAGAGGGCACAGTACAGCAGCAAACTTGAGCGTAAAGGCGAGAGAAATCGCGTGCACAACTAAAGATATGACTGCTGGTAAAAGAAGGCCCCGAAACCGTAGAGGAAGGCCCCACCATTCTTGTGTTGCAAAGTTACGTATTTCTGAAGCGTCGTAACTATGAATTCGAGAATCTAGTTGAACAGCCTCAATAAACTGCGACTCATATTCTCCTTCTGTGAAACTCACATCATTTTCAGGCTCGCGCTGCTCGGAACCCTCATCTCTTCCTCTGTCGTCTGATGCTGTGCTTCGCATCTCACCTTCCGAATTATATTCGTCTGCAGTACGTTCTTCTTCACCTCCAAGATAATCGTGCTCACTGCCCGAATCCGTGCCGTCAAACATTTCCATTATATTTTCAGTGATAAGTAAGAGCAACGGTGGCCATAGCAGCCTAGCCTCGCGACTCTTCGCTTCGCCCACTGTTCGCCCGACGGTGAGCACTGACGGTGAGAAGGTTCTTATTACTACTGTAGTATACCGGCGGCCGGTATACTAGTAATAAGAAACCTGCAGAATAGTGTGAAATTAGTAAACTTCTCACCGTCAGTGCTCACCGTCGGGCGAACAGTGGGCGAAGCGAAGAGTCGCGAGGCTAGGCTGCTATGGCCACCGTTGCTCTTACTTATCACTGA
>CAILVZ010000023.1 GCA_903837825.1 Akkermansiaceae bacterium
CGACCGCCTTTGGCACAAGGTAGTCGGTGATGCCCTTGGTGAACCATCGGTGGAGCTTTTTCATTTTGTCGGTGCCCTTTTTGTCTGGTGTCCATCCGGCGATCGATTCGTCCTGTGGGTTATTCTTCCACGACGACCATTTTTTCCATTCGTCAGGTGCGATCGATTTGAATTCCTCGTGGGTCTCGATCGGTTCCTGGGACATTGATCCTTCGACCGACATCTCGCCTTGGGAGGCATTTCGATAGGTATCGTAGGTGACGACATGTCGGCCATCGGAGTGCGAGTATTTGAGGTTTTTTGCTCCGCTTGCAGTTGGGCGTCCGGTGAAAGATTCAAGCGTTCGGGTTATGACGGTTTGCCCACGGCTGTTTGGGGCCTCTTCGTATTTGGTTTCGACATCTGAGGTGCTCATGTGCGGCGATTAGTTGAGTGTGAAGGCTTCGATTGGCTGTGTTGGGGAGCGCGAGACACCGTTGGCGATTTTCTGAAGGAGGCTTGTTTGTCGGCGGGTTTCACTCAGGAGGTTGTCTGTTCCTCCCGCAAAATTGCCACCCGCCCCGATCCTTGCCATGGAACTGGCAAAGAGCGGTCCTGCAGATTGGCGTTCGCTTGAAGCGGTGGATGATTCGGTTTGTGCGTTGGCCATGCGTCGGGCGTTATCCTGAGATTCCTGCTCGTTCATGCCTGCGGACTTTGCGCGTTCGAGCGCGGCGTTGTATTTTTGAATCCACTCGAGGCGTTTGACTTCCTCGGTGTTACCCGCCTTTTTCGCCTCTGCGATCGCGAGTTCGTCCTCAAATGTTTTCCGGTTTTCGGATTGTTGGCGTTGTTTTTCCTCCGAGTCGGTATTGGCCGAGTTGGTGGCGAAGTTGCTGGCTTGCTGTTCATTCATTCCTGCCGAGCGTGCGCGTTCGAGTTCGTCGTTGTATTTTTTGATCCACTCGAGGCGGTCCGCCTCCTCCTGATTTCCGCGTGCCTTGGCTTGGGCTATTTCGAGTTCGAGGTTGAGAGTGGTCTGTGCCTCCGCATTGAGCCTTGCCTTCTCGGCATTGGCGGCGCGTTCTTCAGCCATCACCTTTTGAATTGCGGCTTGGCGGGCTTCGTATTCGCTGAGTCCAGCGGCCTTGCCGCGTTCGGTTTGCTGATCGATTTTTGTCCTCCGCTTGATCGCTTCCACTGTTGTGGTGTCACCGGCCGCTTGCGCGTTGGATGTGGCGACCGATCTGGCATTGTCCTCCATGAAGTCGGCTCGTTTGCGGGCTTCCTCTTCAACCTGGCGAGCCTGTTCTTCACGCTCTCGTTTGATGTTGCGCTCGATGTCTACGAGTTTTCCACGGGCGTCGATGAGCGCGCCCATGCGGTTGATTTCCGCTTCGGTGAGAAACGAGGATTCGCGCTTGGCAGCGAGGAGTTCGAGTTCAGCGTCCACGGCTCCCGTATCAGCCGCTCCGATACTTCCGAGCACTGAATCCCGCTGATCGGTTGATGAGAGTTGGGAGAACTTGTCTTGCTGGATTTTTTCGTCGAGGCCCTCCTTTTTCTTGCCGAGTTCCTTGTTGAGGTTGGCGGCGGCTTGGCGACTTTCCTCGAGTGCGGCGGCGCGATCCTTCTCGGCTTGTCGCTGTGACATTATCTCTGGGGTGATGTTCTGCATGCTCGCCTTCATTTTTTCGAGCAGGCCGATTTCGATGCGGTAGTGGACTGCAATGTC
>CAILVZ010000024.1 GCA_903837825.1 Akkermansiaceae bacterium
CAAAAAAAATCAGCTAGAGTGAGCGAAAATTTGGTATGTTTCAGCCTCCTGGGCTTTTGACAAACCGCCCGACATTCAATAAACAAAAAAGAGAGCCTTTCGGCTCCCTAATTTGTCGACCAGTAAAATGGTGGGTAGAGATGGATTCGAACCAACGTAAGCTTTCGCTAGCAGATTTACAGTCTGCCCCCTTTAGCCACTCGGGCATCTACCCATTCCGCATTGCGCGGGGGCGGATGTATGGGGATCGGAACTGATTCTGACAAGGAGAATTTCGCAAGCGGCCGACATTTTCTTCGATCGCTCCCTGAGTACCCTGCCCTCAAGCCGCCGATTTCAAATCACCAGAGCCCGTAATGTCCCGTCTTCATGATGTAGACGCCCATCAGGAAATTCGCGGTGGCATGCATGGCGACGCAGGCTCCCAGGCTTTTGCTCGAGATGCAGAGAAAATAGGTCAGGCTGCCATAGATGAGGGCGGCCGCGTAATCGACCGGCGCGTGCGCGGTGATGAACAACCCCGTGACGACCGCATAGGAGAGCCAACGATGGCGCCCAAACGGTTGTTTCCAATAGTCCCCCTCCCAATCGCAAACAAAACGCATGAGGAACCCACGCCAGAAAATTTCCTCAACCAACGCTACCACCACCGCAGCTCGGAAAAACCGAAGGATCAGCGCGGTCCAGTAAGCGGCGGGATATTGGAAAATCCCGGGATCGAAGCCATCCCTCCGCTCGGCCACTCCCAACGACTTCAGCCACCCCGTGGTCTCACCCTTGAGCCCCCATGCGTCGTATAGCGCCGTCGGCAACAGCCAAAACCCGATACCGATCACCCCAAACCCGATGCCGACGAGCGTCCATTTGACCGACCAGTCAAACGTGAAGCTGCGACGGTAGTGGGTAAGCACCCCGAGCGTCACGAGCGTCTGGATCGGATAGATGATCTGTGCAGGGTCTTGCTGCCACCATGGAGCATCTGGATGCTTCCACTCGATGAAGCCGCTCGTCAGTTGGAGCAGGAGCATGAATCCCATGAAGACCGCGAACGGGACCACATGCGCGTGAGTCAGACGTTCCGGATCGCTGCTTTGCGCTTGCCCACTCATGGCGCTCAAAGTCTGCCGACGAAGCGCTCGATCCTGTCGGTCGCGGTGCGGATGTCGTCGAACGCAGTCGCATAGCAACACCGCAAGAACCCCTCGCCCGAAGCACCGAAGGCACTGCCCGGCACGCAAGCGACACTCTCCTGCTCCAGCAGCTGCATCGCAAACTCTTTGCTCGTCAGGCCGGTGCAACGGATGTCCGGAAAAACATAAAACGCACCGCCAGGAAGATGGCAATCCAGCCCAATCTCATTGAGACGTTTCACGAGAAAATCGCGCCTTTGGTGGTAGCTGTTTCGCATCTCGATCATTGCAGCCTGCCCGTTTTCCAAAGCTTCAATCGCTGCATTCTGACTCATGATCGGCGCGCAGAGCATCGAGTACTGGTGGATTTTCATCATCGCCTCGATGATCGGTTGCGGCGCACATGCGTAGCCAAGCCGGAATCCAGTCATGGCGAATGCTTTGGAAAATCCGTGAAGCAAAATTGTGCGCTCCTTCATGCCGGGAAGCGCAGCGATGGAAACATGCGGGTCAGTCTCATCATAACGAAGCTCGCTGTAGATCTCGTCGGTTAGAACAATCAGGTCGTGCTCGATCGCGAGTTTTGCGATGCCTTCGAGGTCCTCGCGTGAGGCACAGGCACCAGTGGGATTCGTCGGGAAATTGATAAAAACCACGCGGGTCTTTGGTGTGATGGCTGCCGCAAGCTTTTCCGGCTTCATCGAGAATCCATCTTCCTTGGTCGTCAAGACGGGCACCGGCACGCCGTGCGCCATCACGATGCTAGGGCTGTAGGAAACGTAACAAGGCTCGTGATAGATCACCTCGTCGCCAGGGTTGAGCAGTGCGCGGAGGGCGATGTCGATGGCCTCCGAGACCCCGACCGTCACGAGCACCTCAGTGGCGGGGTTGTACTCAACATGGAAAAAATCGCCGACGTACTTCGCGATCGATTTGCGAAGCGAGAGCAGACCCAGATTGGATGTGTAGGTGGTCTGGCCCTTTTCGAGCGAATAAATGGCTGCCTCACGGATATGCCATGGCGTGACGAAATCAGGCTCACCCACGCCGAGCGAGATCACGTCATCGCGGCCTTGGACGAGTTCGAAGAAGTCGCGGATACCCGAGCGCGGGATCGAGGCGACGTTGGTGGCAATTTTCGATTGGTAGTCCATGAACAATCCGCCAGTGGCGGGCAGCGAGTGTCAGCGGGATCGACTGATTCCGTCAATCCTAGGGCGGGATTTTTTACATCCCCCTCATGGGAGGCCTAAAAAACTGCGTGCGGCGGCGCGGATCTTGTGCTTTTCCTCGTCACTATAGGGCTTCTTTCCATCAAAGCCCCAGACGGTGGCCGGCCATGCGGGATCATCGGCAGAGCGTCCCACAATGTGCAGATGCATCTGCCGGACGACATTGCCAATACAGGCGACGTTGAGCTTTTCGGGCTGAAAGTACGCTGCGACAAATTCCGAGACACGGCGGACCGTGGTCATGACCTCATCGTACTGATCTGCGGGAAGTTGGTGGAGATCTTCGATGCCATCAACCTCAGGAACGAGAAGCAACCATGGGAAAATCGCATTGTTCTTCAAGAGAAGGCGGCAGCCGCCGAGCCTGCCGAGTTCGTCGCATCCTGCTTCAAGTTGCGGGTGGAGTGCAAATGCCATGGCGTCACTCTGACGAATTTCCTGCGGAATGTCACTCACGGATGGCATTTCTTGCCGTAGCCGCAAAACTCGCTATAACCCTCCCATTGCCGATGACGACCCTCCGACGCCTATACCCCTTGGGTCAGCTTCCACACCAACGGCAACTGTGGGCATGGATCTCGTTCGACGTAGCAAACCAATCGTTCACGTTGATTATTAACACTCTGTTGTTCTCGATCTTTTTCTCTCAGGTGATTGTACGGAATGACGCCATTGACGACCGAGTCTGGGCGCTCACCTATGGAGGCAGTATGCTACTCACCGCGCTTGTTTCACCGCTTGCGGGAGCGGCGGCCGACGAACGGGCATGCAAAAAGCGGTTTTTGATCGGCTCGGGGCTGATTTGCGGGCTCCTCACCTGTGCGCTTGGGTGGATCCGGCCTGGTCAGATCGGGTGGGCCGTACTAATTTATGTTCCTGCCAACTTCGCCTTTTCGATTGGCGAGAATTTTCTCGCGAGCTTTCTTCCCAGTCTAGCGAGACCCGACCAGGTCGGGCGTGTCAGCGGATTCTCGTGGGCCTGCGCGTATGGAGCTGCACTCTTGCTTCTCATCCTAACCGCTGGAGCCATGATCCTATTTCATCTTGAAGCGGCCAATGCGTGGAGGCCGTTTTTCGTGTTTGCGGGATTGTGGTTTATCGCCTTCACCATTCCAACTTATTTTTGGTTAGAAGAGCCGCAAGTGGTGCGGACCATTCATCCTGGACGCAACCTTTTTACGGCGGGGTTCGTTCGCCTGGCAGAAACTCTGCGTGAATTCACCCGCTACCGCGACCTCGGTTTACTCATGCTCAGCTCGCTCTTTTACGGCACAGGCATGAGCGTGGTGGTCTTCTTCGCGAGCAAGCTCGCTGCGGAATATGGATTTCAGCAGGTCGATCTCGTGGTTTTTGTCGCAGTGATCACCGTTTCAGGGATCATTGGAACGATCGTTCCGACTCTCTATCAAGATCGGCTTGGACACCGACGCTCGGTGATGATTTTCCTCGTGATTTGGTTGCTCACCGCGCTGGGGTTTTCGCTATACGCGTACCTCCATGAGGTCCATACGCGGAGTGGCGCTGTTGGAATTTACCCGACGTGGCCGCTTTGGGTGATTGGCAATTTGTTAGGATTCGGGCTCGGTTCGCTCGGCTCGTCCAACCGCGCGTTTGTCAGCTACATGGCCCCGCCCAACCGCGAGGCTGAGGTCTTTGGGATTTGGGGGCTGATGTGGAAACTATCTGCCGTCACCACATTCCCCTTCGCGTGGGTGAAGGACACAGTTGGAACAGCACAGGCACTCTTGGTTCTCGCACTATTTTTAGCCATTGGGTTGATGCTCACGCTCAGGATCGACGAGCGCCGTGGACTTGCCGCAGCGAATTCCCACTGATAGGTTTAGCCATCACTCGCGGCTTCATCGGATAAGCCGAAGCGCCAAAGCCAGACGATGGCAAGCAGTATGCCCGCCAATCCAACATGAAGGACCTGCACCCACGAATAGATGTGAATCCGTGCCATCACGACACCAAGTAGCATTTGGGTAAAAACAACCCCTAACACCACCCGCTCGACAAGTCCGGCTCCATCCGAGCGGTAGCGCTTGGTCAGGACCCATGCCCAAAGGCTAAGCCCCAATACTGCCCATGAGAAACTTCGGTGGACCAAGTACACCCAGGATCGCTCGAGCTCAAGCGCCCAAGTAGCACGCGGTGCTTTGCTATGAGCTTTTGCTAACTCATCAGTCATCTCCCGCACTTGAGTTCCAAGGATTCCCTCTGCTACGATGACGACTAATAGAATCGTCACCACCCATTTCAAGCGCTGACGCGACTTTTTATCTGCCACAATCCGCCACGGAGTATCAGAGCCACCCCAAGCAACATAGACCAGCATCCCGATCAAGCCCATCGCGAGCGCGAGGTGAGTCGTTAGAACTCCCGGAGCGAGGCCACTGTAAACCACTCGGGCACCCATCCATGCATTGGTAAAAACCGTCAGCACCGCGCCAAACGACCACCAAAACACCATGGGACGCTTCTCACGTTGCCAGAACGAAGCGATCAACGTGGCAATGACAAAAAACGCAACGGGCATCGCAGTCATGCGGTTCAAAAACTCCGTCCAAACGTGACGCGGATTGAATTCCTTCCGCAGGGTCTCAATCGTAATCGTAGCCGGGTCCCGCCCCATGCGCTGCGCTTTTTTCTGAAACCGCTCGATGGGTAGCTTCGAAAAGTCGACCTGTTCCACCTTGGTTGGCGGGACAAGGCAGCCCCAACACGTTGGCCAATCCGGGCAGCCCATGCCAGAACCGGTCACTCGAACAACCGCACCCGCGAAGATCAGCAGTAGCATCGAGACCAGACTGGCGGTCGCCAGTTTTTGAAATCGCGTCATCCCCATGCACAGACCATGCGTGGGCTACTCCGGATTTCCAGCGAAATTCTAAGGGACTCGCAATGCCGGCTGTCTAGGCACCAATGCCATCCCGCGGTTATTCCGTGCATTCCACAGTAATTTGAGACTAACATCGCCGCCATGTCCCAGCCTTACCTGTCGCTAGAAGCCGAACTACACGATGCGTTCTGGGACGCCGAAGACGACGCCTCCGAGGTCGCTCTGATGGCCGATTTTCTTAAGAAGCACCCTGGGCCAGCACTAGAAATGGGTGCGGGATCGGGCCGCTTGATATTCCCGCTGTTGCAGTTGGGTTTCGACGTGCAGGGCGTCGAACTATCCGAGGACATGCTCCAGATCGCCAAGACGCAATCGCAAGCGCTGGGCATCCAAGCCCAAATCCACCTCGGCGACATGGCCACTTGGCGAGGCGGGAGCAAATTCGCTGCTTTGCTAGCGCCAGCATTTGCTCTTCAGCTTGCGGATGACCCCGCTGCCGTCATTTGTCACTGGTTCCAATTGCTCGCACAAGGTGGCGGTCTTTATCTAACGATCTTCATGCCCTACGCAGAATTATTGGGCGATTTGCCGGAAAATGAGTGGTACGATGACCATCGGGTCACCCTCCCCGATGGCCGGACGGGTTTGTTGGAAACCCGCCATCGCCTAGACCACCAGCACCAAATCGTCGAGCGCGAACACCGGTATTCCCTATCGGGGAACCCGCCTCAGCACCATGAATCGCACCAGTCCATCCGCTGGTTTGAGCATGCCCAACTGGTTTCACTACTCGAGAATCATGGCTTTAGGGTCAATCGATTCTTCCTCGATTTTGACCCCGATTGGCAGGTGCCCGACCCCAATGCCGTCGATTTTGGCGGCATTATTACCTATCATGCGGTCAAAAACGACAGATTTCCCCCCTTAAATTTTGGATGAATTGCAAATCACGCTTCTTGACGAGAGGTCCCTCTCCACACTATCTCCCTGCTGTGCCGAATAAACTCATTCTGATCGCGACACTTGGGTCACTGACGACTTGCGCAATTGCCCAGACCTGGGAACGCGAGGATGTTGGCTTTGAAAGCGTCCAAAGCAGGGCCCGCGATCTCGCGAACAAACCCTACGTCGCTCCAGAGCATGACAGCTTGCCTGCATGGATGAATCAACTGAGCTACGACCAGTACCGCGACATTCGATTCAATCCGAGCCAAGCACTTTGGGCGTCGGAGAAGCTGCCATTCCAAGCGATGCTGTTGCACCCTGGTTACTTGTTTCGCGAGCCCGTTACACTCAATGAATTCACCAGCACACACCAACAGAAAATCCGTTTTTCTGAAGCCTATTTCAATTATGGCCCACTGGTCAGCAAGCGCGGTGACTTGCCAAACGATGGGGGCTTCGCGGGTTTCCGCCTTCATGCACCGCTGAACAATCCAGACTACTATGACGAACTTGCGGTTTTTCAGGGAACGAGCTATTGGCGCGCCGTGGGGAAAAATCAGCACTATGGCATTTCGTCGCGCGGTGTTGCCGTGGATACAGGTGCAGACGGGGTGAAGGAAGAGTTTCCCTCGTTCCGGGAATTTTGGCTTCGCAAGCCCGAGCCGAACGATGTGGAGGCCAGAATTTATGCGCTGCTCGATGGACCATCCTACTCGGGTGCCTTTGCGTTCAGGGTCGATCCTGGCAATGTGACGATGGTCGATGTTCGCGTGGTTCTCTTTGCCCGCCGTGCCGTGCAACGCCTCGGCATCGCGCCGATGTCGAGCATGTTTTGGTTCGGTGAAAATTCGCGCCGACGCTTCGATGACTTCCGGCCCGAAGTTCATGACTCGGATGGACTTGCCATTCGCACGGGCACTGGCGAACGCCTCTGGCGGCCGCTCTCGAATGACACCGGCAAGCTGGAATTCAGCTTCTTCGACATGGAGAAATGCGATGGCTTCGGCCTGCTTCAGCGGGATCGACGTTTCAATGCCTACGAGGACGCGGAGGCATCATACCATCTCAGGCCCTCCCTTTGGATCGAGCCAACTTCCGACTGGGGCCCAGGCCGCGTGATGCTCATGGAAATTCCCGCCTCCAACGAGCTCACCGACAATGCCGTCGCGATGTGGGAACCCGCTCGCACGCCACAACCCGGTGACCGCATCGAGTTTTCCTATCGCCAACATTGGACGCTGGAGGAGGACCCATCGATTGCCGATGGCTATGTCGTCGCAACTCGGACCGGAGTGCATGACTGGCAACCTGAACAACGCACGGTCACGGTTGATTTCACCGGCAGGGCGCTTAACCAGCCAAGCGACATCCCCCTCACCCCTCAGGTTCAGGCCACGGGCCCAGGCTCGGATCGGGTGAAGATCCAATCGGTTACCGTCCAGCCGCTGCCGGAATCGCGCTTCCGCGTCGCCTTCCAGATCGCCCCAGCGGCCGAAGGTGGCAAACTCGCAGACATCGGCCCCATCGAGCTGCGTTGCTGCCTGAAACGCGGCGAAAATTTCCTCACTGAAACATGGGTGCACCGCGTCATTCCCTAGAAACGCTGCGCCCCCTCAGCGAGGGTGAGCTCAATGAGTGGGAAGAGGCTTACGCCGCAGTCGAAGCGTACCTTCAGGCGTTGCGTCTGCGCAACCGGCTTCTCGTGGCTGAACTGGTCCGCCGAATCCTCTGGCGCGCGTCCGAACGCCGCGTCAACGAGCCTGACAAGCCTGCCCGCTTGCTTGCCATGGAGGAGGCTCTCTCGGAGGTGGCGGACTGGACCCAAGATGTACTCGATGTCCCGTTAGAGAATCGCCGCCTCGCCGCTCGCGGACGACTCGCTCTGCTGCTTGCCGGCATGCCGGGGCAATGGCAGGGCGTTTTTCTAACACCACGTCCATGGCCGTTGGAATTTGTCGAAAGCATGAAAAAGTCCTACCTCGCTGCGGGCCCTCAGTTCGCCGAGTTGACCATGATACCCAAGCCTCTTGAGTTGAATTCCATTGGCAGTGGTGCGGCCCAATGGTGGGAAACCATGGATCGTAAGCCCATCGTCCGCCTGATGTTCACCGGCACCTTATTAGCCGCGATCCTCCTGATCGTCTGGTTCATCTTGTTCTAATGGAAAATCAACATCCATCCACCCGCGAGACCACTAAGCCGTTTTTTAGCCCGGCACGCACGGTCCTGCGGCGCACGATATTCTTCGGGAGCGTGCTCACGGTCAATATCGTCGCCACGCTTTGGCTCGCCGACCTCTTCTGGCGGATGGGTTTTCAAAAAGCTCACTTCCCGCTGCTTGCGATCTTTGCGATTCTCAATGGACTACTCGTCCTCGGCTCATTCCACGCACTATTCGGCGCGTTCGACACGCTCATGGGGCGAAAGCGTTCGGTTAGAATCAGTCAACTCGCTGACGAGAATGTAGGCCCCTTGAAGCAGCGCCACGCCGTGGTGATCCCGGTCTACAACGAGGATAGCGTTAGGGTATGCGCCCGCATTGAGGCGATCTACCGATCGATTGAAGCCACCGGCACCCTCGAGTCGTTTGATTTCTTCATCCTCAGCGACACCCGCGACCTTGACCTTTGGGTCATGGAGGAAACTTCATGGACCAACCTCTGTCGCCGTCTCGGAGGGTTCGGGCGGATTTACTACCGCCGGCGTAAAACCAACGAGAATCGCAAGGCTGGAAACATCGGAGACTTTGTACGGACGTGGGGCGGCGGCTACGAATCCATGCTGGTGCTCGATGCGGACAGCCTGATGGATGGCGCGGACATTGTAAAAATGACGCGGGTGATGGAAGCTTACCCAAGGTTGGGCATTCTTCAAACGCCTCCAAAGTTGATCCGTGGGATTTCCGTATTCACCCGCCTGCAGCAATTTGCGATGCGCCTCTATGGTCCTCTTTTCATCCGCGGGTTAAACTACTGGCAACTGAGCGGTGGAAGCTACTGGGGTCACAACGCCCTTATCCGAGTGAAACCGTTTTCTGAGTTTTGCGAACTCCCCGCATTGCCTGGCCGGGAACCATTCGGCGGTCGGATTCTCAGTCACGATTTCGTCGAAGCAGCTCTCATGGTCAGCCAAGGCTGGGAGGTCTGGCTCGCTTGGGACATCGAAGGAACCTACGAAGAGGCACCGCCCACTTTGATCGATCACCTCATCCGCGATCGCCGCTGGTGCCAAGGAAATCTCCAGCACCTTTGGCTAATCTTCGCACGCAAGTTACCATTTTCTGTTAGAATGCACTTGTTCATGGGCATCATGGCCTACCTCAGTAGCCCACTTTGGTTCCTATTCCTTGCGCTCGGAACTTGGGTGGCATGGGACCGCTTCTCAAGCCAGCTTAGCGAGCTGCCATTTGAAAGCTATTCCTCTCGTTGGCTTCATATCAACGGGATTCAACAGAGCGTCGTTCTAACATTGTTTGTTTTTATCCTGCTTTTCCTGCCAAAAATCCTAGCAGTAACGGGTGCAATCTTATCGGGTCGCACACGCCGGGCGTTCGGTGGTGGGTTCCGAATCATTTGCGGGGCCTTCATCGAAGTAATCGTTTCAATGCTACTTGCCTCCTGCATCATGCTGGCGCACACCATGATGGTCTTGAGCATCATCCGTGGTCGCGCGGTTGGCTGGGGCAATCAAAACCGCGAGACTGATGGCACTGCTTGGTCTGATGCGTTCCGCTTTCATGCGGCCCAAACGATTCTCGGAATCATCTGGGCACTGATCGCCCTCAAGATTAATCTGAACTTTGCAGCTTGGATGACACCAATCCTCGCGGGCCTGATTCTGTCCGCACCCGTCTCAGTCTGGACTAGCCGATCACGCTACGGACGTGCGCTCGCCAGACGCAACATTCTTTCTACCCCCGAGGAAATCAATCCGCCCGAAATCATCCGCTTCGCCGATCATGCAACGGCTGCTGTGGATTCTGCGCTTGATGCATCCATGGATGCCCGCCGCGGCGTGGTGGCCGCGATTGTCGATCCCTATGTGAATGGGGTTCACGTTTCGCTGTTAGAACACACCGAACTCACACCTGCCGAAGAAGCACTCGCCGAGCGTTGTTTGAGCGAGGGCCCCGCAAATCTTACGAAAAACGAGCTTTCCGAGCTTCTGTATCTTGCATCTGCCATGCTGATGATGCACCGGGCCGTCTGGCTTCGTCCAGCGGAGGGTATGCACAACGTTTGGACTCAAGCGGTCGAGAGCTACCGCCGTCGCCTTGATCAAGCACCAGCGACCCCATCAATGGAATAATTTTATGCTTCAGAACAATCCGCCACTTCGTGAAATCGTCAACCAAGCTAAAATGGGTTTCCTAGACCGATTTGGCTCTAACGCAAACCTTGCTGCCGCTGCCCCGGGGCGCGTCAATTTAATCGGCGAGCACATCGACTACTGCGATGGGTTTGTTATGCCATTTGCGATCGATCGCTACATCGTGGTCGTGGGCCGCGCCAACGGCACCCCACACGCACGGGTTAGTTCGGCAATCAGCGATGAGATTGCGACACTGGACCTCACTCAATTGCAGGAAATCAGCGAACCCAAATGGGCAAACTATTTGCGCGGAGTGATCCGTGGATTCCAAGATCGCGGACACGCGATTCCGGGCTTCGACGCTTACATCTTTTCATCGATTCCAGGGGGAGCTGGGTTATCATCCTCGGCCGCTTTGGAGTGCGCCACCGCAACTTTTCTTGAAGGACTGTTAGAGGTCCATCTGGGCACCAAGGAGAAGGCCCTGCTTTGTCAGAAGGCTGAACATGATTTCGCCAACGTTCCGTGCGGCATCATGGATCAGTATGCCTCAGCATTCGGTGAGCCAAACCGATTGGTATTGATCGACTGTCAGACAGGAGAACCGAAGTTGGTTCCGTTCGAAGATCCAGGCCTGACAGTACTCATTTCAAACACGATGGTGCATCATGAACTCTCCGACGGCGGCTACGCACTACGCCGCAAGCACACCGAAGATGGACTGGCGATCATCGGAAAAACCAGCTGGAGAGATGTCACTGAGGCTGAACTACAAGACTATTGGGGAATGCTCGTCGAGCCCATTAATCGCAGGTCCCGCCACGTCGTTGGCGAGATTTCACGAACCCTCGCAGCTGCATCCGCTCTCGCAAAAGATGATGTCGAAGCACTCGGTCCACTCATGGCTGCAAGCCACGATTCGCTCCGCGATGACTTCGAGGTCTCATGTCATGAACTTGACTTGATGGTCGAGATAGCGCGTAAAATCGGCCGCAGCGGTGGCGTGATCGGCACGCGCATGACCGGTGGGGGCTTCGGGGGATCTACCGTGACCTTGTGTGAATCGGAGCACGCTGAAGGCATCGCCGCCACACTAGGAGCTGAATATGAGAAGGCAACCGGAATCACGCCACAAATTTTCGCCTCGCGTCCATCCCGCGGCGCTCATCTGTTAGACTGATTCGACCGCGCCGCTAACGTGCCGTAAAAACCACGTTGCCTCAATCGTAGCGGAGTTGAGCCGTGGCTACGGTGTCCACCGAACAAGAAAGCCGGACCCAGCAGGCTTGGAACCATGGCGGCAATTCTCTATGGAGACTTTCTCCAGCATTCAAGGAATACCTTTCAAAAGTTGTCCACGCACCGTCGCCCGACGGATCGACTTCAAGATTGAAAATGGCATCCACCTGCCCTTCATTTTCAAGAGTTAGGCATTTGTGGTCGAAGCCATTCATAAGGTAGGGATCCGATGGTATATCTTTTCTAACAGTCGAATTCTTCCATGGCCCACCGCTCCCATGAGGTTTGCCAAGTGCCCACAAGTCATCCGCTACCCCCACCCAAACTGCGGCCTTTCGGTCTTCCGAATGGATGATGTGAGGATTCACTGCGTCCGGTTTGATCCCAGTGAGCACCAACATGCCACGATAGGATCCATAGTCTTGGATCTTCAAATGGTGAGTCGCAATTGGGCGCACTTTGGCAATGCCCCCTGCATTTTCGGCAGGCAGCTCGTAGAAGGTTCCATGGCAATTGAAGAGGTCGCGCTCAGTACAAACCTCACGGGCAATTCGGACGGTAGCTCCATCCGCGAGTCGATCATAAGCCGCCTCGCTTTTCGGGAATCGCCAAGAACGCCCGTCCGCGTCATGAAAAATTGCGGAAGCGGCATCACTGGTGAGAATGCCACGAGGGATCCTCGAAACCTTTGCAATCTCCCGCTCGCCCGCAGGATCGTTGAGCGGCGCAAGTTTCATCAATGCATCCAGTTCATAGAGCGACCCACGACTGGATCGCTCTCCATTCACGCGAGTCGTTTGAATTGCTAGAGTCTGATTCCCCCCGCCCCGAGTCCGGAGCAAGCCACCGATTGCAGCAACGTCTGTGATCTTTGCAAGGCCCGCAAATGCGCTGCTAGATTCATTGGGGCGATCATCCGTAGCCGCGTACTGAAAGAGCGCCGTGACATGTTGAGCCTTTCCAACTGAACGGATGCGAATCCACTCTCCCACCAACCCGGGGCCTAGCTCGATCCAATATCCTTTTCCGCCGCCAGCAACGATCTGGCGCAACGGCTTCCATTGACCATTACCATCAACGTCGATCTCAAGGTCGAACCTGATGTCGGCGTTTGCCTCATGACGAATAAACAATGAACGTTGGTGAAATCCGGCAAATAAAAATGGCTCGGAAACCTGCCCATCTGCAACCGAATCGTCCATCCACACCGCACCACTTGCCGACGCGGGCCCAAGATGATCTGGAGTGCTTGGATCTGTAAACCAGAGGTTTGACTGGGACTGCCCAGGCCCAGCGATCCCACCCTTGGCCGGGCGTTTGTTGAGAAACTCCGACTTTGCCGCATCATCTGTGCCGAAAACAAGCCGGTCTTGCCAACGGCAAAAATCCCCGATGACTTTGAGATATGTTGATCGTGGACGAATCCCTCCCGCGTGAGTGGTGCTGAAATTTCGGGGGAATTTCCAAAACATTCCGTGCATGGTCATGAGTAGCTCTGGCTCACCAATCTCACGAATCCGAGGCCACTCGGTATTCCATCCATGCGCACCATCGTAACAATGGCTCGCCTTTGGCAAACGATATGAATGCCATTTACCATTTTCTAACAGCATGAGAATGAGCGAGCGGTGATCCCATCCCACGCTCCACACTGGGTCGGAGGCTGGATTTGAATTGCCAAAAATCCCACCTGGACCGGTGACATCGGTGAATTGATTGCGGCGAATCAATTGCCAATCCCCGTGACCACTCCATTCCGCCAATGCGCCGCTCGCAATATCAGGCCTAGACTCCGCCTCTTTGCTCCGCTCACCGTTGTTCGAGTAGACCAACCGCCCTTGCCCCGAATACAATCCCTTTCCGTGATACCCGGACAACTCCGAAGAAAGCGCATCCGCAGATTGTCCCCCCCGCTTCATGAAATTCGAAAATTGTCCGTCACGGATGATGCACGACACCTTGAGCGTGGTCACATCGACTTCGTAAAGGCCTTCTTCCATGGTCGCATAGTAGACCTTGTTTGCGGGGTCGGTGAGGTGCCTTGCCACGCCAGTCAAACGACCTGGCATGATCGCTGGCGATAGAACTCGCACCTTACGGTCTCGATCAATCAAGTAGGGCCCTATCAGCAACTGGCTGGACTCCCGATGAATCATTCGGTCCGCCGGGGTGCCGCCAACGCTCTCGGGGCGATTGATCTGTTCCAAATCAGGGGTGATCTCGTAGAGACGATCGCTCGATCCGTTAGGACAATGTGGTCCGTAGGTCACTACCCACAATCGATCTGCCCATGGAACGAGCGCACCCGTCCCACATTCACCCTCTTGATTGAACATCGCGAGGCTCGGATAAATTCCAGAGAACTGAAGAGGTGCAGACTCCTGTGCATGCAAAGTTAGCACTGCAATCGCAATAATGATAAAGGCAA
>CAILVZ010000025.1 GCA_903837825.1 Akkermansiaceae bacterium
CCTTAATTTTCTCAGCCTATCAGCCTATCAGCCTATCAGCCTATCAGCCTATCAGCCTATCAGCCTATCAGCCTATCAGCCTATCAGCCTATCAGCCTATCAGCCTATCAGCCTATCAGCCAAAACACCTTTAAATATAGCATGCTGAACCTTGGATCGGGTCACTAAATTGAGCACGGTTCGAGCAGTGACAAGGAGAGTGATGTCTCGCACGGACACTAATCACTTGGTGACAATTTCACAAGCCATATGCAAAAGGATGCAAAAGCTTTATTTGTTAAAACGTACTCATTACCTCATTCGGGTATTTCGATTTCAATTATTTTGAGATTGGCAGCGTGAAATAGAACGTTGCTCCATGGTCCACCTCTGCCTCTGCCCAAATGCGGCCACCGTGTCGTTGCACAATGCGCTGAGCGAGCGCGAGACCAACACCCGTGCCTTGAAATTCTTGCTGGCTATGCAAGCGCTGAAAGACCCCAAAGAGCTTATCTGCGTAGCGCTTGTCGAAACCCGCGCCATTGTCCTTCACGTAATAAACGCACCCATCCGTTGCGTTTTCCAATGCACCGATCTCGATCTCTCCAACCTCGCGGTGCTTGGTGAATTTAATCCCGTTAGAAATGAGGTTGGTCCAGACTTGCCGAATCATCGCCTGCGTGCCGAACGCATGAGGTAGCGGGTGCAAATCGAGATGGACCTGCCTCCCAGGTTCTGAGCTGATGAGTTCCTCATAGACCTCCTTGGCCAAGGCGTTCATATCAACGTCACTTGCCTCAAGATTCTGCCTCCCAAGACGAGAAAACATCAAAAGATCATCGATCAACTTGCCCATGCGCTGAGCTTCAATGCGGATGATTTCCAGCTTCCTCTGGTCTTCCGCTGTGAGAATTTCCGTGCAATCCTCTGCAAGCATGCGCGAGAATCCATCAATGGCGCGTAGGGGGGCGCGCAAGTCGTGGGATACCGAGTAGCTAAACGCTTCAAGTTCCTTGTTCGCACGTTCCAATTCGGCCGCTCGGCGTGAGAGGTCATCATTGAGCTTCTGAATTTCTCCCTCCGCTTCTTTGCGCTCGGTGACATCCATATTGATACCGACGACCCGAATGGACTTCCCATCTTGGCCAATAACGGCCATCTCAGAGGCTTGGATGATCCGCACTTTTCCATCCGATTCGCGTTTGATGCGGAACTCACGCTTCCCGCGACCGCCAGTGGCAATCACCTGAGCCAACTGCGCCTCCTGCTCAAGCAAGTCCGCTGGCAATACCGCATCCGACCACGTGTTGTAGGGAATCAACCCGTCCACAAGCGGCTCACGTCCGTAAATCTTAAACATGTTTGCTTCCCACCTGAGTTGCTGCGTTTGCAAATCCCACTCCCAAACTCCAATGTCAGCAGCTTCGACTGCGAGGCGCCGACGTTCTTCGCTCTCGGCCAGTGCATTCTCCGCATTTTTACGCTTCGTGATATCGTTACGAATTGCAATGTACTGGAATGGCCTCCCTTCGTAACTGAGGAAGGGCACGATGGTGGTATTTACCCAATAAAAAGTACCGGTTTTGGTGCGGTTTTTGATTTCACCTGTCCATACCTTTCCAGCATCAATGGTTTGCCATAATTCCTTAAAAAACTCCACGGGGTGGAAGCCCGAGTTGACGAGGTGATGGCTTTGGCCAATGAGTTCTTCAGTGGTGTATCCGCTCGTTTTACAAAATTTCTCGTTCGCGTAAGTGATCTTGCCTGCAGCATCAGTGATGGTCACCAGCGCATGTTCATCGAGTGCAGACTTAAATTCCGCAAGCGTAGCATTCGAGACCTCCAATTCGGCGGTTCGGTCTTTGACGCGTTGATCGAGGTCCGCATTGAGTCTGAAAATTTCTTGTTCCGCTTGTTTGCGCTCGCTGATGTTGGTGAAAATCAGCCGCAATTCACTGGCATCTTCCTCACCATGCGCAATGGTCGCAGACAAGTGCACCCAGAGCGATTCGCCGGTCGCTTTGACCATCCGCAAGTCGCAATTTTCAAAGGATCCTGTTAGAAGTAGTCGCTTGCGCGAAAGATAGAAAATGTCCTGATCGTCTGGGTGGATAAATCGAGAGATTGGCTTGGTGATGATCTCACCGCGGGGGATCTCCAACATGGTTGCGGCGCTGAGGTTTGCCTGTTCGATCAAGCCCTGATGGCTAAGCGCAAGATATCCCACGGGTGCAAATTCATAGAGGTCGAAGTAGCGCGCGCGCGCCGCCGCAAGTGCCAACTGAGAGTGGCGAAGCTCCTCATTCTGCATTTCCAGCTCAATCTGGTATACCTCGAGATCGTGAAACACTCGCCCCAATTCATCCGACGGGATGGTGCCGCCGTCACGAGAGATCCCGCCCTTCACCTTTGCAAGCGCTTCCGCGCGCTTCCGCAAATCGATTAGCTCTGGCGAAGGACCGCCGAGCCCTGTGTCCTTCGTCAGTGATGGATTCAACTCGTCCATAGGAAGATACTACGATAGCATCAATCTCTCCGTTGTCACGATCCCATCGAGCTTGCCATCGGCACCCAGCAACGCAGTCGCAATCAATGAAATGGATAAAGCCACGCCATCTTTATTGAGCCGATTGGTCTCATGAAGGGTGAGGACGCTGGCCGTGCACAAATCCGCCAATCGTGCCAATTCACTGTCTAGCATCCGCTTGCTGGGAATTCGATCGCACAAGTTCATTTCAAGCGCCTCGGACTCCGTCCAGCCATAGAGTTTAACAGCACCTGGATTCCATGCGAGGATTTGGCCACTTGGATCCTGCACGATGATCGCATCACTGGAATTGCGGACCACGGCGGCCAAACGCCGGAGTTGCTCATCTGCGCCTCGGAGTTTTTCTTGCATCTTCACCTTTTCGGTGATGTGCAAGAACGAAATCACGGCTCCCTCGATCACATTATCCAAGGTCCGATAAGGCTGAAGGTGCATCGAATACCAATGCCCATTTTTTGCCATCAACTCGAGATCTTTCGGAATCAACGTGTCTAACACACTCTGAACGTCGGGAATCAAGGTGTCGTAATTGAGAAGATTTGAAGCGATGTGAGCAATCGGCCGACCAATGTCACTCGCGATGAGATTGATCACGCTCGAAGCGGCGGGAGTAAACCGCATCACTCGGAGTTGATGATCGACAAACACCGTGCCAACCCCAGTGCCTGCTAACAAGTTGTTCATGTCGTTGTTAGCTTTGGTTAGATCCGCAACTTTTGCATTCAGCTCCATGTTCACCGTCGATAACTCCTCATTGACGGATTGCAATTCTTCCTTGGACGTCTCCAACTCTTCGTTGGTTGATTGTAGCTCTTCGTTCACCGACTGCATTTCCTCATTGGAGGACCTGAGTTCTTCGGAAGAACTTTCTAACTCCTCGGTCACGCTCTGCAGTTGATCATCCTTCGTCTGCAATTCTTCCCGAAAACGGGCGATGATCCCGTGCACGTCAGATCCTTCTTGAGGACCTACCGCCGTGGAAACCTCGCTGTCCCCTTTGAGTTCCTCAATCAAGATCAAATATAGGGGTGAGTCTAATTTCACCAACAAGTCACTCGAGAGTGGAAAAACCGTGAGATTGAGAATCAAATCGATCCGGTCGATTTTTATTTGGATCCCAGTGTAATGAACCTGTTCTCCCGTCGCGATGGTTTTGCGAAGCGCGGCGGCAACGCTTGGGCGCAACGCATCGCGGGCCATTTTTAAGATGTTAACGTTCGCGACCTCTCTTGAGGGAATCTCCAAAAATCGACCGATTTGACCGTGCAAATAGAGAACATCTCCTTGGCTGTTGACGAGAGCTGCGGCTGGCGCAAGTTTCGCGAGAATACCCCGCTCGGTAAGATCTCGTAGCGGTAGCTTGGGAAGCCGATGAGAGGGTTTGTAATCCATGGATGTCTTGATTGAATCTTCGTGAGACATTGGTAAAAACTGGGTCAATACGGTACGGGGAAGCGGCGCGTCACCCTTGCGTTCGTAGATTTTTGATTTCTGGTGCTTTGAGCGGAAGAGATTTCCGAATTCACCAATTCCTTCTGAATTCCCCAAAAATAAACTGCCTTCTTGCCTCAATGAGTAGTGAAACAATGGGATAATTTTCTTCTGCAACTCGGCTCCAAGATAGATCAGCAAGTTGCGACAACTGATGAGATCCATCTTAGAGAATGGTGGATCTTTAATTAAGTTATGCTCAGAAAACACCAATAGGTCTCGAACGCATTTCTTGATTCGAAAACCCGTTCCATGGGGCTCCTCAGTGAAACAGCGCTCCAGACGTTCGGGAGTCATGTCGTCAGCGATCGTGCTTGGGTAAAACCCTGTACGGGCGATTGCGACCGCACGCGGATCAATGTCTGTCGCAAATATTTGCACTGCGTGGTATTGTTGCTGCGCCTCCATGCATTCCATTAAAAGGATCGCGATGGAATATGCTTCCTCACCGGTTGAGCAACCCGTGACCCAGATACGGATCGTATCGCCTGGCAGTTTTGACGAAACCAAGCGCGACAGTGTCTTTTTCTGGAGCTCTTCGAAGGCCTCGGGGTCGCGAAAGAACTTGGTCACTCCAATCAAAAGATCATGAAAAAGCGCTTCAGCTTCTTTTGGTGTTTTTTGGAGATACTTGGAATACTCTTCCAGCGTTTCAATGCCATTGACCGCCATCCGGCGATCGATCCGGCGATGAATCGTGCTCGACTTATATTGCGAGAAGTCGTGGCCAACATTGGCACGCAGCACCATGAATATCTTCCTCAGCTCGTTCAGTGTCTTTGGCGGCAGCTTTGCTTCGCTGCCCGCATGACGGTGGTCGGCATCAGCCACATAAGATATGAGCTGTGCAGGCATTTCCGATGGCGACATAGCGTAGTCGACCAAGCCTGTGTCGATTGCGCACTTAGGCATGGAGTCAAACTCGGTGGTTGCGGGATCCTGCGCCATCACCATGCCTCCTTCGTCCTTGATCCTGCGGATGCCGATGCTGCCGTCAGATCCATTGCCTGATAGAATGACCGCAATGCTTAGAGATTTTTGTTCTTCAGCCAGTGATCTCAGGAAAAGGTCAATGGGGAGATGTTGGCTACGCTTTTTGGGTGGTTCGACGAGCAGCAGATAACCTTGGCTGATTTCAAGGTCGTGGTGGGGTGGAATGGTGTAAATGCACTCGGGCTGCACCATCATCCCGTCCTCTGCCTTAAAGACGTTCATGTGGGTCGACCGCTGGATCAATGCGGCGAGACAACTTTGGTGGTCTGGCGATAAGTGTTGGATCACCACAAAGGCCATGCCGGTGGCTTGATCTCTTGGAAAATTCGAGAAAAACGCCTCAAAAGCTGCCAATCCGCCCGCAGACGCACCAATTCCGACGATTGGAAATTGCGCTTTCGGCGGGGATCCTTCAGCCCTCGCCGATTTTGAGCCTTCATTATTGGCTTTCGGCAGGCGATCGGGTTTTGGGGGTCTTTTCATCGGTTTCTGGTGATGAGTAGCTTCATTTCACCATTTCAGAAATTTGGAATACTCCAAGATCTAAATGGATGGTTCGGGTCAAATGTTATGCTTCGTTCCTGCGTGAATATCAACCGGATCGGTCGACGATGATCAAATCCGGTTGCGGTGGTTGCCATGATTGGTGAGGATTCACTCATGCAGGCCGTGCTTCGCTACCCCGTCATTTTCAATCCCAAGGCTCGTAGCCAAAAGGTTGGGCGGGTTTTGCGATTTTTGATGAGCCACGCCAACCGCTTCGCGCTCTTTGCCACCAACCACTCGGGTGAGGCGCGCGAACTGGCCGCAAAATTCGCGGCGGCAAGAGAACCGGTGGTCATCGCAGCAGGCGGGGATGGCACGCTGAACGAGGTGGTCAATGGTCTCGCGGGATCGGAGACACTGCTGGGGCTCTTGCCTGCGGGAACCATGAATGTTTTTGCGAGAGAAATGGGAATCCCGTTTGATTCTCTTGAGCAAGCGCTTGAGGTGATCGATCGAGGGCTCGTGAGAGAGGTGGATTTATTCGAAGCAAATGGTTCACCCTTTGCACAGATGGCTGGGGTTGGGTTCGATGCAATGGTCATCGAGGAGACGACATGGGAGTCAAAAAAGCGGTTCGGCCCTCTGGCTTATCTTCTGGCCGCTGTGAAAATTCTGGGCGACCGCCCACCGAAGCTTCTGGTGACCTGCGCGGATGGCAGACGCGCCGAGGGCATCGCGGTGCTCGCAGGAAATGGTTCGTTGTATGGCGGGCCTTTCCAGTTTTTTCGAAATGCCAATAACCATGACTCTCTGTTAGATGTTTTGGTTTTCAAGGAATCTGGATATCGGCTCGTGCTTGACTCACTGCGAGGATTGGCGCTTGGGGGAATCGATCTCATTGACTCTGTGAGCTATTTCCAAGCGGCAGATTTCGTAGTGACCTGTGACCAGGAGGTCCCAGTCCAAGTCGATGGAGAATGGATCGGACGATTTTCTGATGTCCACTTCCGCGAATCAACGCACCGCTTGCGAGTGATCGCGCCCAATGCGCCCATCCGACATGGATTGGGTGTTGCAATGAAGTCGTTACTGCCATGGACGTAGAGAAGAATGAACATCAGGGTGGGGATCCTCCGATCAAACGTGAGTGGCGCAGCCCGTTGCGGATTTTGGCCATGGGCTTGGTAACCATCGGGTTCTTCATTTCCTGCTTGGTGCCCTACGCTTATCTAACAGCAATCATTGCAAGTAACGGGAGATTGTTTACCGAGGTCTCAAAAGTTCCTGCCACCGAGGTCGGGCTGGTCTTTGGCACGACGGATCGAGTGAGCGGGCGCGAGAACCTCTATTTTCGCTATCGCATCGAGGCTGCAGTCCGATTGTGGAAGGCAGGAAAAATTAAGACGGTGATCGTCTCGGGCGACAATCGGACGCGCTACTACAACGAGCCAGAAAAGATGCGCCAGGCATTGATTGACCGGGGCATTCCACAGGATCGGATCATTTGCGATTCTGCGGGTTTACGAACGCTCGACTCCGTCGTGCGCGCGAAAGTGATTTTTGGGGCCAACCCGATTCTTTTCATTAGCCAACGATTTCAAAACCAACGTGCGATCTACCTCGCGAAAGCGAATGGCATCGAAGCCTTCGGATACAACGCGCGTGATGTCGAAGCCCACGTGGGCCTAAGAACTCAGATTCGAGAAATCGGTGCGCGATTCAAGATGTGGCTCGATGTGAATCTGCTAGAAACCCGCCCAAGGCATCTTGGTGAAAGGATCACACTTCCTCGGTAAATCCTAGTGATTCGCTTTCCACCACATAGAACACCCGGCCTCCGGTGAAGGAAGTCGGGTGATTGAAAAGGCTTGGTTGAGACCGGTTGGATTACCAACGTCCGCCGCCACCGCCACCGCCACGACGATCACCGCCGCCGCCTTTGTAGCCACCGCCCCCGCCACCACCACCACCACCGTAGCCACCGCCGCCACCGCCGCCGCCGTAACCACCACCGCCACTTGGACGAGATTCTTTGGGTTCGGACGCGTTTACGCGAAGTGGGCGACCATTGTAGTCGTATTCATTGAGGGCCTCGATGGCCGCATTCAGTTGACTTTGGTCACCAAGGGTCACGAATGCAAATCCCTTGGATTGCCCGGTTTCGCGGTCCGTAATGATTTTTACCCGTTCAACAGGTCCAAAAGCGGCAAAAAGGCCGGTCACATCTCCTTCAGTAGCAGTATAGGGCAGATTGCCCACGTAGATATCCATTTAATTCAGTTCTAATGACGCCATCATGATTCGACTCCTTTCCCGATCATGGCGTCACCGACCGAACCTAGAGTGATCAAACAAACTTTCGCCGTTCAATCGATCCATGAAGAACGCCGTTCTGTGCGGATTAGCAAGAACTCATTTCATTTATCTTTGAGGATCCACTAGAAAATCCGCTGTAGCCCTTATAGGAACTAGTCATTTGCCGATTTAGGATCAAGGGCGTCGCGGAGGCCATCGCCAAGGAAATTGAGGGCGAATAGGGTGCTAGCAAAGAAAAGTGACGGAAAAAACAACAGCAATCCACCGGCTTCCATCCGGTCTGCGCCTTCTTTAATCAGGATGCCCCATGAGCTGTTGGGTGGCTTCACTCCCAATCCCAAAAACGAAAGCACGCTTTCAAGGAGCATGATGCCTGGCACCGCAAGAGTGGTGTAAATGATCACAGGGCCAATGACATTTGGGAGAATATGCCTGAATAAGATCCGGGTACGGCTCAGACCTAGTGAGACTGCCGCTTCGACAAATTCTTGTTTTTTCACCGACATCACCTGCGCTCGCACGATCCGAGCAATGGTAAGCCAACCAATCGCGCCGATCGCAATGAATAGTGGAATGAGCGTGGTGATTGGCGCGACATGATCCCGACCGATGCCGGTGATATGAATCACCCAGTCCGTGAAATCCGCAGCGGGTTCATCGACCACCAAGGAGAAAAGAATGACCAACACGAGGAAGGGCAATGCAAATAGGATATCGACAAATCGCATCATGAGGTCGTCGATTTTTCCACCCGCATATCCGGCGACTGCTCCATAGATCACCCCGATCAACACCGCAACACCCGTAGCAACCACTCCAACAAGCAGTGAAACTTGCCCACCATAGAGCACTCGAGCGAATAGATCTCGGCCAAGTTGGTCGGTGCCAAACCAATGGACCGCCGATGGTGCAATATTCGCATTGGCCATGTTGATGGCGGTTGGACTTTTCACAAACGGCATCAGCGGACCGATGAAACACAGCAGGAGAATCACGATCAAAACGCCCAAGCTGGCAATCGCAGCGCGGTTGTGTGCAAGACGATGCCAAGCATCAGCCCAAAGTGAGGAACCTTTATCGATCATAGGAAAAAATTGCTAGAAGTGATATGATTAGAAATGACCATCACGCTTTGCGAAGTCGTGGGTTCAGGGCGATTTGGGCGAGGTCGGCAAGAAGATTTGCACCAACGATGAGAAATCCATAAAAAAGAACCAACCCTTGAATCAGGAAAAACTCACGATCCGTTGCGGCATTGACAAAATGTTGGCCCATGCCTGGAACTTGAAAAATCGTCTCGATCACAAACGAGCCTGAAATCATCCCAGCAAAGGCTGGCCCGATGAATGCGACTGCTGGGATGAGCCCACCGCGTAGAGCATGGCGAATGACAATCCGTGAGCTAGGTGCGCCTTTGGCTTTTGCCGTGCGGATGTAATCTTGTGAGAGCACATCCAACATCCCACCCCGAGCGAGGCGTGCGAGGTAAGCGGCATTGATCAAACCGAGGGTAAATGCTGGCAAGATCCAATCACTCGGCGATGACCACCCAGCAACATTGATCGATTTTAGGCTCAGCCCGACGGCGACCGCAAGGAGCGGACCAATCACAAAACTCGGCAAGCAAATGCCGATCATCGCACAGGTCAGGCAGATATAATCGACATAGGTGTTCTTTTTCACCGCCGCGATGACTCCTGCTGGAATTCCAATCATCAAGGCGATACTGATCGACAACAATCCAAGACTTAACGAAACAGGAAACGACTGGCTAATCACCTCAGAGACTTTTACGCCGTCTTTTTTGATGAGATCGCCAAGATCTTGGTGAACGATTAGATTTTTGAGGTAGCGAAAATACTGGACTGGAATCGGTTGATCGAGACCGGTGTATTCCTTCATGCGCTTGAGGGCATGTTCAGGAATTGCTTTTTCTTCAGCATAGGGGCTACCCGGCATCGCGCGGACCAAAAAGAATGTCAGCGTGATCAAAACGAACAAGGTGATGACCCCTTGACCGATGCGACTGAGAATGAGACGAATCATGATAGGAATGGATCAACGCCCAGGGACTAGGCGGATGAATTGGTAAGGATTGTTCGCAAGGAGAAGGGGATTCCAGCCTTCCACGGACGGATGAACCAAATAATCACGTGCCTACCACCCAACGAGCAACACTGGCGTTTCATCGACGAAAATCGATTCTGCCTGACGGAGCAAATCGAAGCGACGGCTGGGGTCTGCTTCTTGGAACGACTGCTTTAACAGTTTGACATAGGCTGGGCTATCCCACCCCGTGAGATTATTGCCATTTCCGGGCGTCCACATTTCAAGAAACGTCAGAGGGTCGAGGTAATCACCCACCCATCCTGCAGATGCGATGTCGTAATCGAGTTCTTGCATCGCGGTAATGTAGGCATTCCATTCCTTGTTTTCGATTTCCACCTCGACTCCGAGTTGATCGCGCCACATCGCTTGGAGTGCTTGCGCTTGAGTCGCCGCGGTTTCACGGCTCGCGATGAGAATCTTCAGGCGGGGAAATCCCTTCCCACCAGGAAACCCAGCCTCCGCGAGCAGACTTTGGGCTTTCTCGATGCTGATCTTGGGTGGGTGCGGTGGCTGATAGTCACCCATTGGTGGCGTCATCGCGTAGGCGGGCGTATAGCCTCGGAAGATGCTTTCGCAAATCGCCTTTCGGTCGATCACCGCGCTGAGCGCCTTCCGTACGCGAATATCTTCGAGTGGTTTGCGCGTCGTATTGCAGCGGAAAAAGCTCGTTCCCACGTAGAGTTCTTGGCGGAGCTCCTTCGGATTTTCCTTTTTCATTAAATCCACGATTTCGGGAGTGCAACCGTAGGTCATGTGGAGCTGGCCATCACGGAACATTCGAGACTCCGTGTAAAGGTTGCTGATCGGCAGGAAACGGATGCCATTGAGGACGACGTTCGCTGCATTCCAGTAGTAGGGATTCCGCTCCACTTCGATGTGGTCGGTAAGACGCCATGACTTCAGCTTGTATGGGCCATTTACGACGATGTTTTCTGGGCGGGTCCATGGGTTTCCGCGCTGGGCGATCGTTCCATACTTCAGAACAATGTGGCGGGGAACTGCGGTCCACGTGTAATGCTTTAGAATTTCCCTAAAGTAGGGGGTTGGGCCGCGCAGGGTTAGCTTAAGCGTTAGGTTATCAACGACTTCAACCCCAACCGTCGAGAAGTCCTTGGTCGTTCCCTTATTGAAGTCCTCAGCACCTTTCAGGAAATAAAGCATTTCGGCATACTTCGCGCCAAGGTCGGGCGTGAGCAGTCGCTCATAGGAAAAGGCGAAATCTTGTGCAGTCACCGGAACACCATCGGACCACCTCCCGTTGGGTCTCAATTTTGCAGTCCATACCGTTGCGGTTGCATCAGGGGTGACTTCCATCGCAGCTCCTCCCAGCGTAGCGGTGTCGCGCTCGGGATCACTCGTGATCAAGCCCTCAAACAACGCGCGCAAGATGTTGGACTCCAAAACACCAGAAACGATGTGAGGATCCAAGCCCTTGGGTTCGCTGGAATTCCCCAATAACAAGATCCCCTCACGAGTCGCCCGATCCACTTGCGTCTCACGCTGACAAGAAGCCAGCAGCAACAAGCAGATCGGCACAAAAGTCACGAATGAACAACGAATGGACACGGGAGAAATCATGACAAGATGAAACAATTTTGCATTGGAATTCTTTACGAAAATCGACTTTTACGAAAGCTACTGCGCTGGAAGCTCGTCTAACATGCAATCAAGTCGAGATACCAGCGGCTCACAAGAACCCGCCCGAGAGAACCTAATGGTGACCCTCTCTAGATTTGTTCCTTCCAACCATACGGCTAACCCACTTACGTTCATTTCATCAAATTTGACCAACCGAAACCATGAGAGCTAATTTCGTCCGCCACTTGATCGTTCAGCTGACGCTTTTCCTAGCGGTGATTCTCCACTCCGGTCTTCTTGCGGACGTGCCTCGATCTGAGCACCCACGTCCGGATCTGCAGCGGAACTCTTGGCTTAGCCTCAATGGAGAATGGCAGTTTGAGGTGGATCCGGCGGGCGATGGCGATACGCGAGGCCTCACCAGCGGCAAGGCGTTGAGTCAAAAAATTGTGGTTCCATTTTGTCCGGAGAGCAAACTTTCAGGTCTTGGGTTCGGTAACACCCAGAAGTTAAAATACGTATGGTATCGCCGAGACTTTGAATTGCCCCAAGACATGCTAGGTAAACGAATCAAGATCCACTTCGGGGGGGTCGATTACCAATCGTGGGTTTACATCAATGGCCAACTTGCAGGAACGCATATTGGGGAAAGCGCCAGTTTTGATTATGACATTACCGGGTTCCTCACTCAAGGGAAAAACGAAGTGGTTTTGAAGGTAAAGGATGACATGTGGTCGGGGCTTCAACCCTGTGGCAAGCAATCGGAGGATCAAAGCTACAGTTGCTTTTACACCCGCACCACGGGTATCTGGCAGTCAGTTTGGTTAGAAGGCTTAGGCTCTTCATTCATTGAGAATTTTTCCTTGGTCCCGGATCCCGATCATTCACGGGTAATCATTCATACAAAAATCGATGGGCAGGACCAGGGGCTGACTTTGACAGTGGGTGCCTATGCCAATGGAAAAAGGGTCGGTTCCGAAACGGTGGCGGCAGCAAATCAAAATTCGCTTGTCATCAATCTGAAGGAAAAATTTCTTTGGGAGCCTGGGGCGCCATTTCTGTATGATCTCAAATTCTCACTTTCTAATGGATTGAAGACGGTGGACGAGGTCACGAGCTATTTTGGGTTAAGAAAGATCACGATCACGGGACGCAAATTTCTAATCAATGACAAGCCGGTATTCCAGCGGCTGATTTTGGATCAAGGTTTTTATCCGGACGGACTTTGGACGGCTCCGTCTGATCAGCAGTTAGAAGATGACATCCGCATGAGCATGGCGTGTGGATTCAATGGCGCGCGACTGCACCAGAAAGTTTTCGAGCCCCGCTTTCTTTACTGGGCGGATAAGTTGGGTTACCTCGTCTGGGGTGAGTATCCGAATGCTGGCTATGGCAACCAACGTGAGGGGTTTTCTGCCGTGGTCAACGAGTGGACTGAAATCCTCATCCGAGATCGAAATCACCCATCCATCATCGGTTGGTGTCCATTCAACGAAAATTTCGAAGCAAGCGGTGAATTGCAAAAGATGGTTTGGAATACCACGAAGGCGATCGATCCGACCCGTCCAGCGCTGGAATCAAGCGGTTGGACACATACCCTCATCCACCCTGAATTGAGAGACGCGCATGATTACACGGAAGACCCCGCTCAGTTGAAGAAGAAGTGGGCAAACTATTTCAATACACCGCAAGAACGCCCTAAAGCACCCATTCGTTACACCGGACTCGTCGTAGCTGCAAGCGACCTTGGCGTACCATTCATGGTCAGCGAGATTGGTGGAATTGGCTGGGGAACTACCGGCGGCTGGAGTTACGGAAATGGCCCAAAAACTGAGGCTGAATTTTTCGCCCGGTATCAAGGAACGATTGATGCCATGCTCGACAATCCAAATCTCTTTGGGTTTTGTTACACCCAGCTAACGGACATCGAGCAGGAAAAAAATGGGCTTTATGAATACGGACGGACGCCAAAATTCGATGTTAAAAAGTTGCATGAAATCACGTCTAGAAAAGCTGCGTATGAGCGCAATGAGCCAGATGCGCCACAACCTTCGAAGTTCAAGATAGAGCCTAGGTGGAAGATTCTAATCGGTGCGGTTCAAGATGGAGATTTGTGCAGACCCTATCAATATACGACCGAGAAGCCTGCCAATGGCTGGATCAATACGGAATTTGACGACACGAAATGGATGAATGGACGTTCTCCGTTCGGAAACGAAATTGATGGAGTCCGGACCTCTTGGAAATCCAAGGATATTTACCTCAGAAACACTTTTCAATATGATGGTGAGCCACTGAATACGGCTGGGTTGGTGATTCGGTATGATGAAGACACAGAGGTTTATATCAATGGAGTTCAGGTTGCTGAGTTCAATGGATTCATTGGAAACTATCAGCTGAAGTTCATCACTGACCGGTTGCGATTGATTGTAAAACCCGGAAAAAACACCATTGCACTGCATACCCATCAATCATTCGGCGGCCAATACATCGATGTGGCTCTCCTCGTGAACTAACAAGGTCGGCGGCAATAAATTTACGAATCCAATGGCACTCGACTGTCCAATTGAAATTGTTGGCCTGAGGTGTAGGGCAATCGTTCATGGAGATAGCGAATAAATTCAGCAACGGCTTTCGGTGTGTTGAATTGTCCCAAAACATGGTCTGTTAGAATTTCGTGTCGCCGTTTTGTCGATACGGTTGCCGTCATTTGAGTCTCAAGAAACCCTGGGAGGATCGCATTCACTCGGATTCTGTTTGCGCCATGCCGCCTAGCCAAATCCTTGGTGAGTCCTAACAAAGCCGCTTTCGCGGTGGCGTATGCAGCTTGACCGATCGGTGGATGAAGTGCGGAATAACTCGAAATAAAAATGATGTGACCTTCCCCTCTTTCCATCATTTTTGGTAGTGCGGCATCGGCACAGGTCTTCGCACCATAAAAATTCACCTCCATCACTTGATCCCACGAATCTTCAGTCATTCGTAAAATGGGTGCATCGTGTGTCAGCCCTGAGGCACAGATCAAAAGATCCACATTTCTTGATTCAAAGAATGTGCTGACCGATTGGCGTTGAGTCACATCTAAGGTATGGCGGTCTGGGTGTGCGATCCCCCAATTCGGATCATCAAATGCCGCGGTGATGGCTTTCGCCAAACCGCCAGCGCCCCCAGTGATGACCAGATGATTCACAATTGGAGAAGTATCTAAGGATCATTCAACCCACAAGTCTCGGGACACGAAGAACTCGGGAAAAGCTTGTGAATATCTTGTGATGCCTTGAGTGAAAATGTCTTTTAGGCAAGGCGATGAAAATTAGTTGCCAGATCGTACAGGATGATTACCAAGTTATTCTTCCCGTGGAACGCTTGAATTTAATAGGTGGAACAGACAAATCCCGAGGTTATTTACACTATGAAGAAGATGATCTTATGAGTTCAAAAATGAAGAATTCATCAAGAATAGTGCTGGGGAAAAAATTAGACTTCGGCACGCGAACGAAAAAACCCAGTGCGCTTTGGTAACACACTGGGTTTTCATGAAGCATCATAGTTGGCGGCTTAGAGTAGCATTAAAGCGGGTTGTTCGAGGAGCTTTTTGATCTCTGACAGAAATTGGGCAGCAACCGCTCCATCAACCACGCGGTGGTCACATGACAGGCCGAGGTTCATGCGCAGACCAGGAACGATATGGCCATTTTTCACAATTGGTTTCTCGATGGCCGCACCAACGGAAAGGATCGCAGCTTGTGGAGGATTTACGATGGCATCAAATGATTCAATTCCCCATGCACCTAGGTTCGATACGGTAATGGTTCCTCCGTCGAATTCGTCAGGCTTCAGTTTTTTGTCTTTGGCTCGAACGGCGAAATCTTTGACTGCTCTAGATATCGCGAGAAGTGATTTGGATTCTGCCTCTTTGATGACAGGGGTGACCAGACCATCTTCGACGGCGATCGCTACCGATAGCCCAACGTGTTTGAATTTAACGATGTGGTCACCTGCAAACGATGCGTTCACTGCCGGTACGGCTTCAGTCGCATTGATGACTGCCTTCAGGATGAAATCGTTGACGGAGTATTTGTTGCCGTGGGTTTGCTCGGCTTGAGCGTTTACCTGTTGGCGAAGCGCCATCAATGGTGCAGCGTCCACCTCGAGGTGGAGGTAGAAGTGAGGAATCGTGGTCTTTGAGGTGAGGAGGCGAGATGCGATGATCTTGCGCATCGAGCTGAGTTGGACTAGCTCGTCTCCGTCTTTGGCGACAGGCTGAATTGCCGATGGTGCTGGAGCACTTGGTGCTATCGGAGTGGTTGTTTTGGATTTGAGGGAAGCGGTGAGTGCTGCCGCTGCACTTGCCTCAGCGGATGGGGCCGCAGCTGGTTTTGAGCCCGTTTGAGGGCCTGAGAGCACATCGGCTTTAAGGATGCGTCCTGATGGGCCGCTGCCTGTGAGCTGGTTTAGGTCCACACCAAGGTCTGCGGCGATTTTTTTCGCGAGAGGCGATGCCTTGACGCGGTCGCCTGTTGGTGTGGTGGTTGTCGTTACGGCAGCAGGTGGCGCTGCGGTTTCAGTTTTCTGAACTGGTGCGGAAGCAGCAGCGGTCGCGGCTGGGGCACTAGGGGTTGCGGTGGAGTCACCATCAAGGACGGCGAGAACTGCACCAATCGTGGCTTTTTCGCCTTCCTGAATCAGGATTTCGGTGATGGTGCCATCGTCAAATGCTTCCATCTCCATGGTTGCTTTGTCAGTTTCAATCTCGGCGAGGATGTCTCCGATTTCGACAGAATCTCCGACTTTTTTATGCCATTTGATCAGGGTACCCTCGGTCATCGTATCCGAGAGTTTAGGCATTTCGATATTCACAGACATGGTAGTATTAGGAAGTGGACTCGGCGGAGGATGGGGAAATTGCCAACGATTTCCAACCTTTTTAGTAAGCGATGTGGAAACAAAAAAGCGCGAGGAGGTGATTCCTCCGTCGCGCTGGGTTGAATCGACCGCGTGGCCGGTTATGGAGCGATTTTTTTCATCGTCGGGATTAACCCGAGATTGGGACTTCCGTTTGATCCTTGGGTGCTCGACATTGCGATGGTGGCTGCGGAGGTGGTTCCACAAGCGTCCGACGTTGTGCAGTAAAAGTGAAAGCACGCGGAACGAGGCACGCGGACCCGTTTGGTGACCGTTTTGTAGCGTGGGACCTTTTCCTCAACAAATTCGGTCATGCCACTTTTGCCGCTTTTTGAATCCCCTGGGCAATTGATTTCTCTGCGGATGATGTCGTAGCTGCAGGTTTTCACTTGGCGGGTTTCAGTCCGGTATCCAGCACTCTGGTTGGACACGTCAAACATCGAGCACGAGCATAAGGGTCCGAAAACAAGGGCGACGAGGGGGGTGATAACGACGAGGTTTTTCATGGTTTGCATTTTAGGGGGGTGATGCTGAACCTGCCTCACATGCAACAGCAGGAGCTGATGCTTAAGGCGATAATGACTGCAACAAACAGATAAGATAGACGGATCAGCATGTTTGAGAATCTAGAAAAAGATTCCGTTGATTGCAATCAAAAATGGCATCGAGGACGCAGTTCGCCCTTGGGGTTAGGAAACCAAAAAGACGCGCCTAACGTAAAATCAGGCTAGAGCGAGCACTTGGGCAACAATCCGATGTGGATTCGGAAGTTGTTCATGCTCAATGTGTGGCGAATAAATCGCTGGAGCATCGATCGAGCAAACGCGCTTGATCGGCGCGTCGAGATAATCGAAGGCGTGCTCCTGAATGAGCATGGCAACCATCGCAGAAACCCCGCCGAACGGCTTGGATTCATCGACGAGAACGACGCGGTTGGTTTTCATTACCGTCGCGAGAATCGCCTCTTGGTCGAGGGGGCGAATCGAGCGGAGGTCGAGGACTTCCGCATTGATACCATGCTCGTTTTGAAGCGTTTCAGCGGCAGCGAGTGCATGGATTACCGAGCGTCCATGTGCGATGAGAGACACATCGGAACCTTCACGTTTGATGTCGGCAAGCCCAAGAGGCACGACAAAATCACCATCTGCTGGATCGGGGACCTCGCCGGTCGTTCCGTACAGTAGGGTGTTTTCCATCACATAAACCGGATCGTTGTCGCGGATGGCCGCTTTGATGAGGCCTTTGGCATCGGCAGGCGTCGCGGGAGCACAGACCTTCAAACCGGGGAATGCTGCGAAGAGTCCTTCGGGAATGTGCGAGTGAGTCGCGCCCACTCCAGTGCCGCCATTTGCTGGGCCGCGCACAACGATGGGGCAGTTGCAGAGCCCGCCTGACATGTAGCGAACGCAAGCGGCATTGCTCACCAGTTGGTCAAATGCTACCGAATGGAACGACCAGAACATCAACTCCATTACAGGGCGAACGCCAAGCATCGAGGCGCCGATTCCCATGCCGATGAAACCCGCTTCCGAAATGGGGGTATCGACGACGCGTTTGTCGCCCCATTTTTTCCAAAGGCCTTCGGTGACTTTGTAGGCGCCATTGTATTGAGCAACTTCTTCGCCCATCAGGACGACGTTCGAGTCGCGGGCGAGTTCCTCATCGAGGCCTTCACGGAGGGCTTCACGGTAGGTGAGAATGCGAGACATGGTATTCAGAAATCTGGAGTCGTAGGTGAGTGGGCTAGGGCGATAGCAGATGCGGATCAGTCGTTAAAGAAATGACGGCCGATCTTGGAAGCCTCGGTGTTGTGGTCGGATTCCCAGTAAACATCGGTGCTGATGTCTGCAATCGTGGGCGCGGGGGATTCCTCGGCGAATTTGATCGAAGCAGCCGCCTCGTCTGCGGCAGCCTTGTTGATGGCGGCGGCTTGGTCTTCTGTTAGAACACCCTCATCGATGAGGCGGCGGCGGAACACCGCGATGGGATCATGGTTCTGCTTGTAGTTCTCGATCTCTTCAGGAGTGCGGTATTTTTTATGGTTCGCATCCGCAATACTATGTCCATAGTAGCGGTAGGTATCGATCTCGAGCACCGTGGGTTTGTGCTGTTTTTTCGCACGTTCCATGGCGATGTGGGTCTTTGCACGAACCTCGTAAATGTCGGAGCCATCGATCACATCCCATTCGATGGCATAGGCTTCGGCCCGTTGCGCGAGGCATCCGCTGTATGCGGATGATCGTGCTTGGGAAGTTCCCATCGAATAGCCATTGTTTTCGATGACATAAACGACTGGGATCTCAAAAAGAGAGGCGATGTTGAGCGATTCGTGAAACGCGCCTTGGTTGACGGCACCATCACCTAGGTAGCAAAGGCAGCAGCCTTCGCGCCCGAGATACTTGAGGCCGTAGGCAAGGCCTAGACCGAGTGGGGTTTGGCCTGCGACGATTCCGTGGCCGCCCCAGAAATTTTTATCAGGGGCGAAGAAGTGCATCGAGCCTCCTTTGCCTTTTGAGCAACCGGTTTGCTTGCCATACATTTCGGCCATGCACTCATTCATGTTCATGCCCACAGCGAGCGCGTGGCCGTGATCACGGTAGGCGGTGATGAAGTGATCGTCGGCCCCTGCGAGCGAGATGGTTCCAACGGCGACGGCTTCTTGGCCGATGTAAAGGTGGAGAAAGCCACCAATTTTTCCGGCTTGGTAGTATTTCAGACCGGCCTGCTCGAAGCGCCGGATCCGGATCATTTGAGACAACAACTCGATCTTCCGCTCGGGGGTGAGTGCTTGGTTGATGGGCGAGTTGGCGAAATCGAGTTTATGAGAACTGGCGCTGGTCATGGTGGCGTTAAAAATAGGTCGGATCTAGAGTGCTTACTTGTTGGTTGCAAGCGTGTTGTGTGCCGAAATGGTGAGCTTAGGGAGCTTCAGCTGGGCGCATGCGAAGATGCTGGTGAAGAGTAGGTTGGCAGCGGTGAGATTTCTGAGGAAAACCCAGGATGGCAGGCTGGATCCGGTAGGTCCGGTCCACAACGATTGCCATAAACCGGTGAGAGATTTTTGGTAAATCGGATTTGCGATCCAAGCGGCCCCATTGGTGATGAAATGGAAGAGGGCTGCGGCTGCGATGGATCCGAGAATTAAAGGAGGAATGCCGCGTGCGACGAGGGCCCGGCCCAAAAAGTAGGTGGCGCTGAGCCCGAGGAGCGTGGACAAGAAAATCGACATGTCTGAAATCGGCCCAACTCCTAATGGGTAGGTGATCGCCCAAATCCCAGCAGGGATCGCAAATCCGCGCCAACCGGGAGCCAATAAGGCCCCACAAAAAAACAAAGCACCCAGTGGTTGGAAATTCGGCTGCGACTCGGGAAGGGCGCTTCCGATGGCACGGAAAGTAACCATCAGGCCGATGATGAGGCAGAGCGGAACGTAGCGATGCATGACGTCGGGAGAATTGTGGATTTTTGGGTGTACGGCTAGATCAAAATCTTCAATTTGATGAGGTTTTTTCATTCCCGGATTCGGGTGCTGTGCTTAAGTTTCCCAAATGAATTGGGACAGCTTGATCGAGGCCGCATGGCAGGTTCGTGGTGCGGCATACGCGCCGTATTCAAACTTTGCGGTGGGAGCCGCTTTGCTTGCGGTTGACGGCCGGGTATTCACGGGCTGCAACGTTGAAAACCTTTCTTACGGACTGACCCAGTGTGCGGAGCGAGTTGCCATCGGTGCGGCCGTTGCCGCTGGAGTTCGGGAATTCCTCGCCGTTGCGGTCGTGGCTGACACGGGAGTTCCAATTTCACCTTGTGGGGCTTGCCGGCAGGTCTTGGCCGAATTTGGTGTGCCTCGGGTCATGTTGGCGAATCGAGACCAACGGCTTGAATTCGGGCTGGATGAACTTTTGCCACGGGCTTCCTCTGGGATCCTTGATCGGCCAGAGTAAAATTGTTCCACGTGGAACAGCAGTGTTTCAAGGCTTGAGCCTTGGTGCCCAGGCTGTATCTTTCGCTTCCAACGATGTTTATCTATCCGAAATGTTACGATGTGATTGTCATCGGTGCCGGCCATGCGGGGGTTGAGGCTGCCATGGCTGCAGCTCGCCTAGGCGCTGAGGTGGCGGTGTTGACCCAGAATCTCGATACGATCGGTCAGATGTCATGCAACCCTGCGATTGGAGGGCTGGCAAAAGGTCACATGGTTCGCGAGATCGATGCGCTGGGCGGGATCATGGGCTTAAACACCGATGCCACGGGAATCCAGTGGCGGATGCTGAATGCTTCCAAGGGTCCATCGGTCCGGGCGCCGCGAGCTCAATGCGACAAAAAGGCGTATCAGTTCCGGATGAAGCGCGAGCTTGAGGCAATGCCAGGGGTAGAGATTCATCAGGGGAATGTGGCGGATCTTTTGGTGGAGGACGATCGCGTCATGGGGATTTCCACTTCGCTGGGGATGCAGATTTCTGGGAGGTCGGTCATCCTAAGCGCCGGAACCTTCATGGGTGGCTTGATGCACGTGGGTTTGAAGAATGAAAAGGGTGGGCGAATGGGCGACGCGACGTCCAATGTGTCCGAGGCGTTGAAGCGGCTGGGATTTCAGGTTCAGCGCTTCAAGACGGGCACGCCATGCAGACTCAATGGGCGATCGATCGATTTTTCTCGCTGCGAGCGTCAGGATGGTGACACGCCAGTGCCGAAATTCAGCTTTATGGCTGACACGTTGTTGCGCGCGAGTGATGACCTTTTTACCCTAAATCCCTGGGGTGACCCGATGTTCCACGTGGAACAAATGCCATGTTGGATCACCTACACCAACCCAAAGACTCACGCGGTAATCGCGTCGAATCTACATCAATCACCAATGTATTGCGGGGTCATTGAAGGGGTGGGCCCACGTTATTGTCCGTCGATTGAGGACAAGGTCGTCCGTTTTGCCGAAAAGGAGCGGCACCAGGTGTTTTTGGAGCCTGAAGGGCGTCACACCTTGGAATATTACGTGAATGGGGTTTCCACATCGCTGCCCTACGAGGTGCAACTGGAGTTTTTGCGGTCCATCGTCGGTTTGGAGAAGTGTGAGATTTTGCGTCCTGGCTACGCGGTGGAGTACGATTTTTGCCCACCGACCCAGTTGCGGCCGACCTTGGAAACCAAGCGGGTCGAGGGGCTCTACTTTGCCGGACAGATCAATGGAACCTCAGGCTATGAGGAAGCGGCAGGGCAGGGATTGATTGCTGGGGCAAATGCGGCACTCAAGGTTCATGGGCGACCAGAATTTATTTTACGGCGAGATGAAGCTTATCTGGGAGTCATGATTGACGATTTGGTGACGCGCGGGTGCACGGAGCCGTATCGGATGTTCACCAGTCGGGCGGAGTATCGATTGCTTCTGCGACAAGACAATGCGGACATTCGGTTGACGCCCAAGGCCGCAGAGATCGGTCTTGTGAGCGGTGAGCGGGTTGCTCGGGTCGAGATGAAACGATCGGGACTTGAGAAGGCTGAGTCGCTGGTGCGTCGAGTTGCCCATGATGGCGTCAAACTTGATCAGTGGTTCAGACGCTCGGAAAATTCTTGGGAATCCTTGCCGGAGTCGTTGCTGCAGGAGTTTGATTCGGAGCTTTGGCCGTTGATTGAGACAAATTTCAAATACGAAGGCCACTTGGGTCGGCAGCAGGCTCAAATCGACCGAATGTCACGACAAGAAGGAAGGATACTTCCCGATGGCCTTGATTATCTGACGATCCATGGCCTTAAGAAGGAGGCGCAGGTTCGATTTTCAGAAATTCGGCCAACTACCTTAGGTCAAGCAGCAAGAATTCCAGGCATCACCCCCGCGGACATGGCGATGCTGGTGGTTTGGCTGGAGAAAATGGGTCGCGATGCGGAAGCCCCGTAAGTGCCGGACACCGCTGGAATCAAGATTTACGGTCGAGATTCGCTGACATTTCCTCATCCGTGGGGGTTTTGGAAGGAACGCCATTTTCGGGGATGTTGAAATTGGCGATCCACGCGATGGCATTGAGGACAATGCGGCGGTAGTTGTCTTGCTGCCAGTTTTTGTGATAATGACCACCGGTGAAACCAAAGGCTCGGCCGGCTCCCCGTGCTGCGGGGCGCTCATATACCCAGAAGGTGTGTTGGAGTTCCTTGCGTTCGAGAACGGCCGCACGGACCTCGGGATTTCCTTCGTGAGGACCATTTGGGCGACTCAAGGTCTCTGGAGGAGGCAATGCGCTTAAAATCGGGGTGACACCAACCCCATTTTCCTGAAAGCGCATGTGATAATACCACTCGTCGCGAATCTTAAAATCTTGAATGCCACGGGTGACCGGGTGCTTTGGTAGTTTGAAAAAAGGCTCCCAGTGGGGATTGACCGACCAGTTTGGCTCAAAATAGCCACCGAGAAGGTTGAGGAGCGCGTTACCAGGTTCTCCCTTGGGAATCTCCACGGCATAGTGGATGCAGCCGATCCCTATCCCAGCCGCTGCCATCTTCTCAAGCTCTGCCATGTGGTTGATAGCGGGGTGACCACTGCCTCCATCTGAATAGATCACGACGGCGGATGCTCCACTGAAGATCGACTCATCGTTCGGCCAACCACCGGTGGTCACCACAGCTTGGATGGGTAAACCACTCTTGTTCAATTGGTTAGCGAGAAGCGTGCACCCAGCGCGGTGCTCGTGTTCACCTGGACCGTGGCTAGGATTTCCAGCGATAAAAACGACTTTTTTCTTCGGGATCCCCATGGAAGCTGGTTCCCCATGGCTGACTCCGATTAGGCCCAGAAGTCCGATGATAGAATAAACGAGCGAGAGAAATGCTGGGCGATGAATAACGAGGCGATGCTGCATGATTTACAAGGTGGCTGACTCTTTCATACCACTCGAATGGCCAAATTTTGCAAGTAGAACCATCTCCGAGTTGCTACTCGTTTGGGAGATATCATGGATCGACACTTAAATCTGACTGACTCATTCTCGGCTCGATGCTCAGCAAGCTTACCGCACTGATATCGATCATCGTTTGCATGACCGTGCAAGCGGTGCCCATTCGAATGGCGACTTTTAACATCGGAGCCCATTTTACGGTCGATGGGTATCCCGACTACAGCCTAGGAGACCCCTCCACGCCAGATCATGAAAATGTGGCCCTCGTTTTGTCGCGGATTCATGCGGATGTCGTCGCCCTTCAGGAAATCGCTTCGGCGGATGTTTCGGGCACGCCTGACGATCTCGACGCACTCGCCACCCGCTTAGGTTATCCCTACGTTTATTCAGCACCCGTAACATCGGATACGTCCTTGGCTGGACCCATCGACACCAGTCTCCGAGTTGCCTTTCTTTCACGCTATCCTTTTCTAACAACTCAGGTGATCCGATCGCCACAAGGGGCCAAGGAGATCACTCGACTCTTTCCAGTGATCAAGGTGGACGTTCCGGGAACCACTCGCGACCCAGTCTTTATTTCAGCCCATTTGAAGTCAGGAACCACAACGGCAGACCGCTACCGCAGAGCGGTGGAAATGCGCCGACTCACCGGCTACCTTGCATCTCAAGGTCTCACAGCCGATGACAACTTTATGATCATGGGTGACTTCAATCTGTCATCGAGTACCACTACCTTCTCCACACCACCAGCAGATTTACCGGTTTCATATGTTCTTGGGAGTGATATCGCGCTCCCGATCACCTACTCGACCAATCCGCTGAGCTATTTTAGCAGCCCAGGAGTGACCCGTCTTGATCCAAGGCAGCTCAATAATTCAGCCAGCACTTTTCAAAGTGGTTCGGTGATCGATCTGTTCCTAGTTTCACCAGCCATCGCGGGTCGTCCGTTAGGAACAGAAATTTATAACTCGACCTTGGATCTTTCTAACACATCAGGTCTCACCAAGGCGGGATCTCCGTTGGCAGCAGCGACTAGTGCCTTAGCGTCTGACCATTACGCTGTGTTTGCGGATGTCGAACTGGATGCGGATTTTCCAAATCTTGATGCAACCCTCTCTGCAAGCACGGTCCTCGAGGGAACCCCTGATGGAACCGCCAATCTGACTATAACTTTAACGACGTTGCGAACGACGGCCCTCACGGTGAATGTAGCGTCAGATGATCCAGCTACAGCATCACCCGTGTCAGCGAACATTACCATTCCTGCCGGAGCAAAGTCGGCGACTGTTGCGATTCACACGGTTCGAAATTTTATCCAAGATCCCCAACGGAGTGTAACGTTCACCGTGAGCGCTAGCGGGTATGACCCAGACAGCGTTGTGCTTCAGATAAATGATGCGGATGGCCCCTACACGTTTCTTAACCCCGGCGACACCATCAATGAGACTTTCACTGGATTTGGTGGCACGGTAGATCCAGCTCCATGGACTACCACTGGAGGCACTTGGCAAGGGATGGATGCTGGGACATCAGTGGTAGCAGGGTTTCACGCCTATGGGACACCTATCGATTCTTCACTTGGGTTTCTTCCAGGTGAGCCGACCGGAATTGCTACGACAACTCTAGTAAATCAATCGGCAAAACTTCTAACAGCCTTGAGAATTTCATTCACCTCGGAACAATGGCGTGCAGCCTTGGGTGGTACCAAAGACACTTTGAAGACGGACTTGGTAATCAATGGTGTGGCACGATTCATTCCTGAGCTTTTATTTGAGCCGTCCAACAGCATCTCAACGGGTGCAATTGCAGATGGGTTATCTACGGCAAGATCAGCAGTGGTCACAGGACTCGCGATTCCGTCTGGTGCTTCGTTCGATTTGAGGTTTACGTTCACCCGTGGATCAGGCGGTGGTGTGTTGCCTGCGGATGTCTTCGTTAATGAAATCCATTACGATAATGCCAGCAATGACACGGGAGAGTTTGTCGAGGTCGTCACGGGTCCAGGTTTCACGGGCAACTTCACGAATGTCAGTTTGGTGCTTTATAATGGGTCGGATGGAAAAGCTTATGGAACTCACCTGCTTTCCACGTTCACTGCTGGAGACGTCACTTCTGCTGGTTATCGCGTGTATTCAAAGCTGATTTCTGGGATTCAAAATGGCGATCCCGATGGGCTTGCAGTGGTGGTATCTGGTACGGTGAGCCAGTTTATTTCTTATAGTGGGTCGTTGAAAGCAACCGATGGTCCCGCCATGGGGATGACCTCAACGGATATTGGCGTCAAACAATCGGGCAATGATGCCGTGGGTCAATCGTCGCTTGGTTTGGTAGGCACTGGCAGTATTCCAGCCAACTTCAGTTGGACGAAACTCACGGGTATCGCCCATTCACCTGGGCACCCGAACTCCGGCCAAACGTTTGCGATCGCCTCCTCACCATCTCAAGGCATCGCGGTTGATAATCTTGCAGTCACGTTTCTTGCTGACAACGACAGCGATGGAATCCCGGACATCATGGATCCGGATGACGACAACGACGGATCACCGGATGTGGATGAGCTTGTTTTTGCAACCGATCCATTCAGTGCAGCGTCGAAGTTTTCTGTCGACTTCTCACGTAGCGGAGCGGCCAGCATGACGCTTTCTTTCCCAACGATCACGGGTCGGAGCTACAAGGTCGAAACAAGCGTTAATCTATCAGGATGGACAGTTCAATCTACCTATCCAGGAAACAATATCACAAGAAAAGTTACCCTTGGAATCAATCCGCTAGAAAAACAACGATTTTACCGCGTCGGTGTGATGACGCCTTGATTTTTTATTCAGAATCCGTTAGCGAGTCGCGACACGAGTGCCTCGCCAGCGCGTTCAACGGCTTCGGGAAGTGCGTTGTTCCGCGCGGTTTGAAGGTTGGAGTCCACAAATAACTGGCTTTTCCCGGACGAGGATCCTGAAGCAAATACTTTAGTGGGATTCTTGGCGTCTCGGAGCGTCCAATCGATAATCGCGGTGTTCGTAAGTTCTTCGGATAGCGCCGAATCGAAGCGGGTTCCCCGGATCGACTGGTAATTGATCTCGCGTAGAGTCCCTTCGAGCACCGCATCGGCATCGTCTCGGTTGGAGATGCGATAGGTCCCGTCACGGACAATCGCATCGGCCACCGCTGAGGTCGCAAGTGTTTCGGCCCGAGGGTGAAGGGTTGCATTTGCAAACATCGGCACGGCGATCGTTTTAACCTGAGCAAGTGCCAAGGGCTGGGTTCCGCCAAGTCGATACCCTGCGCAGGAAATCACGAGCATCAAGGGTGCAATCAGTGCGAGGCGCTTCATTGGTTTGTGGGGTTCCTTAAAGTCACTGACCAAGCTGCTTCAGCTGCGCGCTGGCCTTGTCGTGCAGGGGACCTGATTTCACCCGTGAAAGGATGTCGCGGTAGTAAACTTTTGCGGATTCGACTCGGCCAGTTTTCTGATAGAATGTAGCGATGTCATAGGAGCGTTGGAGGTCCCGGTCATTGAGGCCAGCAATTCGTTTGTGGGCTTCGGCATTGCGCGAGTGGTTGGGATATTGGATCAGGTAGTCATTGAAGGCCTCTTTTGCGAGATCCAGATTCGCCTGGTTTTGGTTTCCGCGGTCAGCTTCTGCGGTGAGAATTAAACCAATGCGGAAAAGGGCTTCAGGGGCGAGTGAGCACTCGGGTTGATCCCTGACAAGTTGGCGGTACGCAGCGATCGCATCCTTGGACATTTTTTTGGCTTCGTTTAGCTCGCCAATGGTAAATTGAGCTTTGGCAGCGGTGATGGATTTCGGCGCGTTGTCGCGGACTTTACTGAGTAGGCCGACGGTTTTTTCGAGGGAAAGCTTGGTTTTGATTCCTAGAATGCTGGATTTTACATCCCCATTGGCAGCGGATTGGGCCATCGCGGCTTGGCGGTTGAGGGCAGTGGTGTAGAGATCACTGGCTTGGAAGCGGGAGAGGAATTGATCATACGCATCAAAGGCTTTGATGATTTCGCCGCGTTCCTCTAGGAGCTGCGCTTGGCGAAAGCGTGCTTTGGCAGCTGATGGGGCGGAAGGATACCGCGTGGCCACCTCCGAATAGATTTTGATGGCCTTGGAAGATTTGCCTGCATCATCCGCTTTTTTGGCATTTTGATAAAGCGCTTCCCCCTTGCCGGCAGATGCTTGAGATTCTCCCGCGAGAATTGGCCGCTCAGAGTCTGTGCTACACGACGAAAGTAAAACTGCAGAGAACGAGAGCAGTGCGCAGGCAATAAGCCGATGGATCATGGGACGAAGCATAGGCAACTCATGGATCTGGGAAAGCTCAAAATCGATCACTTCCCAAGTTCCGTGGCGCGCTGGGTCGCGGCCGTCACCGCCTCAATCAACGCGGCACGTAAGCCATGGCGCTCGAGTGAAGCCAATCCCGCGATGGTGGTCCCACCTGGTGAAGTGACCATGTCCTTGAGAACGGCGGGATGTTCGCCAGTCTCCATAACCATCATTGCTGCACCCAGCACCGTTTGGGCCGCGAGTTGGAGGGCATCCGCGCGCGGAAGTCCGACTTTCACGCCACCATCGGCTAGTGCATCAATCATGAGATAAACGTAGGCTGGCCCGCTGCCAGAAAGTCCAGTTACCGCATCCATCAAGCGTTCTGGTACCACGATGGCCAGTCCGACGGCACCCAGCAATGATTTTGCGATTGCCGCATCTTCGGTGGTTGCTCGGCTTCCAACCGCATAGGCCGCAGCACCATAGCCGACAAGCGCGGGGGTATTCGGCATGGCTCGGATGACCCGACAATTCTCAGAAGCTGCCGCTTCAAGCGCTGCAAGGGTGACGCCTGCAGCAATGGAAATTACCAAGTGTGGGGCGTTACCCGCAGCCTTGGCCGCGTCGCTTAAGGCGGTAGATACGTCCAGTGGCTTGGTGCAGAGGAGAATCACGTCGCAAGCTGAAGCGACATCGTCAATGCTGGTCCCCACCCGCGCCCCAGTCGCTGCCGCAAATGCCTCGCGTGATATTTCACTCGGATCGCAGCCGATCACGTCTGCCGATGTGACCACCCCAGCACGGATCGCGCCTTGGATCAATGCTGTGCCCATTTTTCCGCATCCGATGATTCCGAGCTTCATGTCGGGAGTTTAAGCGGACCGTGGCCGATCGCGCCAGTGTGATTTTGAGCTGTCGCCACGTCTTTTGCCCAATCCACACTTGGCACTTGGAAAATCTCTGACATTTCAAGACGCTCACCGGCATGTCGCATCCCAATATCGATGTCCGCTACGTCGCGAATCTTGCCCGTCTTGAACTGAGCGATGACGAGGTCGCTCTTTTTCAACCTCAGCTTGAAGCCATTTTGGGCCAAGTCCAGATTCTAACGGCTCTCGATGTCTCAGGGATTGATCCTACCGCCCATGCTTCGACGGTTTTTGGGAAGATGCGTGACGACACTCCACACGAAAGTCTCTTATCTGATGCGGTATTGAAAAACGCCCCAGACCAAGCTCAGGGTCAGATCCGCGTTCCTAAAGTGGTAACCGACGCCTGATCGCCACCCTTAAACTTTCATCCATTTTCTGATCATGACCATCACGAAGCTCCGCCGACAACTTCTCGCCGGGGAAACCACGCCCGCCGCAATCCTTGAATCCCTCGCCGGTCAGATCGCTGCCCGAGACGGCCAGACCGGCGCTTACCTTACCCACGACCTAGAATCCGCACTTGCGGAGGCGGCCCAATCCGACCTCAGCCTTCCCCTCGGTGGCATCCCGATCGCAATCAAGGACAACATCAACGTCCTTGGCCAGCCCTGCACCTGCGGATCGAAGTTTCTCAGAAATTACGTTTCACCCTATGATGCCTCGGTGATCCGCAAACTCCGTGCCGCCGGCGCAATTCCATTTGGACGGATGAACATGGACGAATTTGCGATGGGATCAGCAACCGAGAACTCAGCACTTCAAGTCACCCGCAATCCCCGCGATCTCAGCCGAATCCCAGGGGGCTCATCTGGAGGATCAGCCGCCGCGGTGGCAGACCTCACCGCCATCGCAGCGCTCGGCTCGGATACGGGTGGATCCATCCGTCAACCCGCGTCGCATTGTGGCGTGGTCGGGCTCAAGCCATCCTACGGCCGTGTTTCCCGCTATGGACTGGTCGCCTTCGCCTCATCGCTCGATCAGATCGGCCCGATCACCCAGACCGTCGAAGATGCCGCATTGATCCTTCAAGCGATTTCTGGAAGTGATCCACTCGACTCAACCTGCCTCGACGCACCCGTTCCTGATTTTTTAGCAGGTCTGCATGATGGGGTGAAAGGCCTCAAACTCGGCATTCCCAAGGAATACTTCGGGCACGGGATCGCTCCCGGGGTTCGTAAAGCGGTTGAGTCTGCCATCGAATCGCTCGCTACCCAAGGTGCCGAAATCGTTGAAATTTCGCTACCCCACACCGAGCACGCAGTGGCTACCTACTATGTTCTCGCGCCAGCTGAGGCTTCATCGAACCTTTCGCGTTTCGACGGGATCCGCTATGGTCATCGTGCCTCTAATCCCATCGACATCCTCGATTTATATAAAAAATCCCGCGAACAAGGATTCGGCCCCGAGGTGAAACGCCGCATCATTCTTGGCACTTACGTGCTCTCATCCGGCTATTACGATGCCTACTACAGCCGCGCCCAAAAAGTTCGTATCCTCGTCCAACGTGACTTTGAGAATGCTTTCAAGCAAGTTGATGCGATTCTCTCGCCAGTATCACCAAGCCCAGCGCGCAAGATCGGCCAGTTCTCGGATGACCCACTTCACGAATACCTATCTGACATTTTCACCATCGCCGCCAACCTCGCCGGAATCCCTGGGATTTCGGTGCCATGTGGCACGACGGATGATGATGGGGGGAACAATCTGCCGGTTGGAATCCAGATCCTCGCGCCACGGCTAGGTGAGGCGAAGTTGCTTCAAATCGCCAAAGCCGTGGAATCGCGTGATGTTATTTGAAACTGGATCAATCTAATGGATCACCTGCCGTTACCATTGCGTGCTGTTCATGCCAACTGGCATGATTCGATCACATTGAGGCGTGGCTGATTTGGGTTGCGGGGTAGCCCCAGCTTACCTCAGTATGATCCCACACAAGCACTATTGCTAACGAAAACACTTGTACACCCTGCCGATGCAATTCAATCCGGAAGAGATCTCTCAACTCCAAACCAACCTTACGGCCCGCTGGCATCTCGAGTCACCTGCTGCCTTTGGCACTGCATTTCTTCAGCTGGTTGAGGAGAATCACCTTCGCAACTTCCAGCTGTGGCATGAGGAAGACATCGCCCGACGGGACGATCTCGGATCTGAGCGCGTGCACCAGGCAAAGCGCGCCATTGATCGGTTCAATCAAGAGCGAAACAATTTCATTGAGGAAATGGACAAGGTGCTCGTCGCCGCTCTTCAGCCGAAGGAGTCAGGCGTTCCGCGCAACTCCGAAACTCCCGGCATGATGATTGATCGGCTTTCGATCCTGTCCCTTAAGGAGTACCATATGAATGAGGAGGCGGTTCGAGCAGATGCCAGCGAGAATCATCGTGCAACTTGTGGGGAAAAGCTTTCCCGTATCATCCGTCAACGCACGGATCTAACGCAGTGTCTCGGTGACCTACTAACTGAAGTTGCTAGCGGGACCCGGACTTTTGCCGTCTATTATCAGTTCAAGATGTACAACGATCCTGCGCTGAACCCTCAACTCTATCTTGCCAATCCAACCTCCGGCAAATGATTGAAAACCCCTCAAAAATTTTAGTTACGGGTGGTGCAGGATTCATTGGTTCTCACCTTTGTGAAGCCTTGCTTGCCGAGGGCGCGGAAATCACCATCATTGATGATTTTAACGACTACTATGATCCTCGTATCAAAGAGGCAAATATCGCAGGCCTCCGCGACAGGATCACTGTCGTGAAAGGTGATATTCGTGACCAAGCTCTGGTTGATTCGTTGTTTGAATCTACAAAATTTGATAAAATCTTTCACTTGGCAGCCCGAGCGGGTGTGCGGCCATCCATTGCGGATCCAAAGTTGTATGTAACTACGAATATCGATGGTACCCTTAATTTGTTAGAAGCTTGCCGAAAAACGGGTGTGAAGCATTTTGTCTTCGCCTCATCTTCATCCGTCTATGGCGTGAATAAAAAGGTCCCATTTGCGGAAGATGACTTGATCCAACGCACGATTTCTCCCTACGCAGCAACCAAACTCATGGGTGAGCAACTATGCTCGAACTATTCACACCTTCATGGTATCCGCTGTGTTTGCTTGCGATTCTTCACCGTCTTTGGTCCACGCCAACGCCCTGACCTTGCGATTTCCAAGTTCACCCATCAGATCATGGAAGATAAGCCGATCGACCAATACGGGGATGGTAGTACTGCCCGTGATTACACCTTTATCGAAGACATCATCAGCGGCGTTATGGCTGCTGGCCGGTATACAGCGTCGGATTTCGAGATCATCAATCTTGGCTGCTCGGCAGCAAACACGCTTTCCCAGCTGATTTCGGGCATTGAAGGAATCCTCGAAAAAAAGGCGACCATCAACTACCTTCCCGATCAGCCAGGCGATGTTCCCCTCACGTTCGCAGAGGTAAGCAAGGCACATCGCCTCCTTGGTTATTCACCCAGCACACCTTTGATGCGAGGGTTGCACCGATATGTCGATTGGGTGAACCATCAAATGATACGTTAGGTCATTCACATGTCTAAAATCAGCTTAGGGGTATTTTCCAATCTATCTTCTCGAGGACTCATTGGTAGAGTCCTGAAGGAAAACTTTCGTAATTACGTGGGTCCTTATCTCACCGCTTTCCTACTGATGGGATGCGGTGCTGCAGCCACGGGTGCATCAGTTTTCTTGATGAAGAATATCACGGCCGTGGTATTTGGTGCGCCGGTACCGCCATCAATTGCGGTAAAATCCCACACTTCAGCCGCGTCATTTACGGAAAAACTTTCCCACCTCAGTGCATGGCTCATCGACTGGATGTTTACCTCATCATACCATCCAGGATTGTTAAGACTTTTCAATGTTGCGATTGCAATCATCATTGTATTTCTAATCAAAGGCCTAGCGGACTACGGCTCCACGGTGATCCTTTCGAAAATTGGGAATAATATCGTTGCGAGGCAGCAGTTGAGAATTGGTGACCACATGCTTAAGCAGTCGCTTGCGTTCTTTGTCCGTTATCCTTCGAGCGATTTGATAACGCGCGTCTCTCAAGCAGCGAACTCTGCTCGAATGGTGATGAATTTGCTCATGACTCGGGTGCAGGATGTCCTCACCGCGGCGGCATTGCTTTTTGCGATGTTTAAATTGGACTGGCGGCTCTCTTGCATCGCGCTTTGCATCATGATGCCAGTGGTCTTGCTTCTCGGTAACATCATCAAGCGCATCCGAAAAGTCGCCACTTCTCAAATGCTTGGCGCAATTCACGTGATTTCCGCGACCCAAGAATCTATCGTCGGCAATAAACTGATCAAAACCTACAATCTTGAAGATCGGATGCATCGGCGTTTCGATGATTCAATAAGTGGCGTTGAACAGTTATCGAATAAAATGGCGAAGGTGTCTGCCCGCACCAGCCCATTGATGGAGTTCATGGGAGGACTCGCCGTTGCCAGTTTGGTCTTCTACGGAGGCTACCGCAATATTGTCGAAGGCCAGCCTGCGGACTCGTTGATTGCATTTTTAACTGCGCTCTTGCTTGCCTACGAGCCGATGAAACGCATCGCCAAAATGAATGTCGCGCTTGAATCCGCACTCATGGGCGTACAAATGCTCTACAATGTCCTAGACACCGATTGCTCGATTCCAGACGCGCCAAACGCAAGGCCGCTTGAAGTTAGAATTGGAGCCATTCAGCTTGATGATATCACGTTTGCATATCGCCCAGGTCATGCTGTGGTTCGCAATGTTTCCCTTCACTGCCCTGGTGGGCAAGTCACAGCGCTCGTTGGCCCATCGGGTAGTGGAAAATCCACCATCCTCAGTCTAATCGAGCGGTTTTACCAGATTGAGCAAGGATCGATTATGATCGATGGACAAGACATCTCCCAGGTGACGACGGCATCCCTTCGAAATCAAATGTCGCTGGTTAGTCAAGACACCTTTCTATTCTCGGACACACTCCGAAATAACATCCTCTTCGCTCGACCCGACGCCACTCAGGAGGAAATCGAAGCTGCCGCCCGAGCGGCCTTTGCCCATGACTTCATCCTCGATCAGCCTCATGGATATGACACTCAGGTGGGTGAAAATGGTGGTAGCCTTTCTGGCGGTCAAAGGCAGCGCATCTCGATCGCACGCGCTTTCTTAAAGAATGCACCCATCCTCCTGCTGGACGAAGCCACCTCCGCACTCGATAGCGAATCAGAGCAACAAATTCAGGCCGCTTTCGACCGACTCATGGAGGGCCGAACCACGATTGTCATCGCCCACCGATTTTCAACCATCCGCAATGCTGGAACCATCCACGTCATGCAGGATGGCCAATGCGTTGCGAGTGGCACTCACCAAGAGCTCAACAGCGATACTGACAGCCTCTATGCTCATCTTTATCGCTTGCAGTATCGAGAGAGCGATTGATCTTGACGATTTCAATTTTTATAAATCTTATAAAGTGACTGTTATGGATTGATCGTGTTTTAAGCAACCCCCCTCAAAACTTTTTTACTGATGAAAATCCTCGTTACAGGTGGTGCCGGTTTTATCGGTTCCAATCTCGTCCGCCAAATTCTTGATGAGACCTCGCATCACGTCGTTAATCTTGATAACCTCACCTACGCTGGAAACCTCTCGTCGTTAAAGGGCTACGAAACCCACGAGCGTTATCACTTTGTCCAGACCGACCTCTGTGACGCCTCTGCTCTGACGAGTATTTTTGCGCAGCACCGACCAGACGCGGTGATGCACCTTGCGGCGGAGAGCCACGTCGATCGCTCGATCGATGGTCCAGGCGAGTTCATTCATACCAACATCCTCGGGACTTACCACCTATTGCAGGAGGCGCGGGAATACATTTCGACATTCAACATTCCGCCATCCGCCTTTAGGTTCCTTCACGTTTCCACGGATGAAGTCTATGGATCTTTGGGACCTAATGATTCAGGATTTTCTGAAAAAACACCATACTCACCGCATTCGCCGTATTCTGCCAGTAAGGCCTCATCCGATCACCTCGCCCGCGCTTGGCACGACACCTACGGCCTCCCTGTCCTGGTCACCAATTGCTCGAACAACTACGGGCCCTATCAGTTCCCTGAAAAACTGATTCCTGTGGTCATTCTCAAGTGCCTCCGTGGCGAACCCATCCCAGTCTATGGAAAAGGCGAAAACATCCGCGACTGGCTCTATGTCGGCGACCATTGTTCTGCCCTTCGGGCCGTGTTAGAAAAGGGAAATCCCGGAGAAACCTACAACATCGGTGGCAACAACGAGCTGAAGAATATCGATTTAGTCCAGGTGCTTTGCCGAATCCTTGACGAGTTCGTTGAGAGTGGAAAGCTAGGCCTCGGTAATAGAAAAGGGAGGAGCTTCTCGGAACAGATTACCTACGTTACCGACCGCCCTGGGCACGACCTCCGATACGCGATCAATCCAACCAAAATCCGCACTGAGCTTGGCTGGGAACCAAAGGAAACTTTCGAAACTGGTTTCCGCAAAACGGTCGAGTGGTATCTTGATAACCAAGAATGGTGGCAACAGATTCTCGACGGCAGCTATCAACTCGAGCGGTTGGGGAAGAAACGCTAACAATTTGTTTGCCCCGAGTGCCAAGCTGAAATTCCACCTGCAAACTCCTAAATTTCTTCGTTATCTACCCATTATAACCCAAATGAAAGGCATCATCCTCGCAGGCGGCGCTGGCTCTCGTCTCTATCCACTGACTCTCGTTGCAAGCAAGCAACTCCAGCCGGTCTACGATAAGCCGATGATATATCATCCGCTCACCACTCTCATCGAAGGGGGGATTCGTGAAATTTGCCTAATCTCGACCCCACACGATTTGCCGCGCTTCCAGCAGCTGCTCGGAGATGGTTCGCGTATGGGGATTTCCATCGAGTACCGTGAACAGGCAAAACCCGAGGGCATCGCACAAGCATTCCTCATCGCGGAGTCTTTTATCGGTAGCGATGCCGTGGCACTGATCCTTGGCGACAACATCTTTTACGGCAACAATGGGTTCGGCGAAGTCTTTGCGGAATTCAACTCGGGGGCAACGATTTTTGGCTATCAC
>CAILVZ010000026.1 GCA_903837825.1 Akkermansiaceae bacterium
CACCACGAAACTATTCAAAACTCTTGCTGATCTCCGCATGCGCCGCCGCCACTGCGGCCTCGCCCTCGCAAGCCTTGGCATACCGCACCGCAAAACTCCCCGGCTCCTCGGAACCCAGGAGCAAATGCCGCGCCTCACCCACCAGCGCATCCATCCGCTCCTTCGTGATCGGCGGCTTCTCCTCCAACGCCTCATCCATCATCACCACCAGCTGCGAAAGCTGCCTCAGCCACGCAAACCGCTCATGCTCCATGAGCAATTGCAAAAACTGCATCGGCGACTCGATGACATTCCCCTCCTTCTCATACGCCGCCCGTTCGGCGTTCATGAGCAGCTTGTGCAGACTGAGGAGCTGGTTGCGAAGGGCTGGCAGAGGATGGTTGTTCATAGTCATTTCATAATGAAGATTCGATGCATCGACTAGCCATTGTAATGCTGAACGGCGTCCAAGATTAACTACCAGATGACATCACCGCTTCAATGCCTGATTCCGATACCCTGCCAAAGCAAAAAGTCAGAGCAGAATACGTTTAAAAAGAACAAAGCGTTCCGCGAGGAGGAACTCCAACGGGCACTTCTGGAGCAAGCCCACGCCCAAGCACTCCACGGCCTCAACCTAGGCCTGCTGAGGATGTCCATGCTACTTTTGCCCTGCGGGGATTTGACGGATGGTCGGCATCGCATCATCGGGAAGTCTTGTGATTTTTTCATCTCGCACACTTCCAATTTATCACTGGTATGCCGAAGAAATTACTTCTACAGCCTGGCGATCCGTCATTCCTATTGATATCAATGCCTTCTTTGCATCTTCCTTGTAGTCAGTTGGCCAGCTGCCCTGCATGATCTTACCAAACAATAACTCACCCGTATCCAATTCGACAACAATCTGAAGAGAACTCCAGCTTGGACCATAGTAACTAGGACCCGTTTCGATCAAGAAATCCTTCGGTGAGAACTTTCTCGGCTTTTCGGAAAACATCGATTTCACATCCGACACGCTAAGCCCTAATCGAGCCACGGGTTTTGTGTCATCGTTTGAGGAAGATTTTCCACCGGCAAGCGACATGTCTAATTCTTGAATTGTTAAAATGTAAGAAAGCTTATCCCTTGGAGCCAGCTTTACAGTCTGTAGGTAACTAAGCACAAAATATCCATCGCAGTATGCGTGCATAAGTCGCCCCTTTGCTTGCATCCCAATCTTGTCGCTCGCCTGTTTTATGGTGGCTTTAGCTTCTTCACCAACCACCTTTAGCGCTGCCTGATACTCAAATGTAGCAATCGGGTTTGGATTACACACGCTATTAGTAGTTCCAAGTCCCACCAAACTAATTTTCTTCACCCATGATGGTGAAGCAGTGGCATTGGAGAGAATAATATCGTAGCTAACTGATTCACCCGTTGACTCAAGCCTCGATACCCTTTCTAGAGCCACCGGAGGCTGCCTTTCTAATATGATCCGAGTGCTGTCGGTTCCCGACAAATCGACATTGAACGCCGAGGCAATATATCCATCGGCATGCACGATAATCCGTGTGCTTTGAGCCATACTATATGCATTTGGCATTCGCTCAAAAAACAAGAAAATCCGTCCATTTTCCTGCGAATAATTTGCGCCAATAATTCGCCACCAAAAACCCTGATCGCCATACATCTCAATCTTTAACTCTGATGGCAATGGACTGAGTTGTATCTCAGCTTTCGCGTGAAACTCAAAATTTGTAACTTTGCCATTCACTCCGGGTTTCACACTAACTTTCGAACCTTCGACCGCCAATTCCCTGACTTGCTGCGTAAATGGCTTATCCTTAGCGAGGTGTTCGCGATTTGCGTAAATCCAAGCAAAAATCCCAAGAACTGCAATGCTCCATGTAAACACAATCATTAGTCGTAAGAGACTATAGGATTGTTCTTTTGTTAGTGATGCAAATATTGTCTTTGCAATTAGCTGGCGGAATACCAGCAGCAGCACACCAATTCCAATTCCACCAATTCCAGCTATTTGCCCAACAGATTTTAAAATCGATGAATCCATGACGAGTTGGTGGTTTTGTGAAGGCGAGTATGAATCTTTTAGAGTCTCTATTGATGATACTCCTGCAACGCCCGCACCTGCACCTCGGTCCCCTGCAATGACTTGATCGCCCGCAGCGCCGCATCGGCACCACGCAGCGTCGTCATGATCGGAATGCGGTTCTGCATCGAGGCCGTGCGGATCTTGATTTCATCCTCACGCGGGTTCTTGCCGCTGGGGGTGTTGATGACGAGGGCCATGTCCTTGTTCTTCATCAGGTCGAAAACGTTCGGGTGTCTGCTGCTGGCGAGTTTGGCTCAGGGTTTGGCAGGAACGAGTCTGGCTTGGGAGCGGACGATGCGATCTCCCATCTGCTTCTCCCGCTCTCGCAGGGCATCGCCGAGCTTCTTCTGGTCGTGACCAAACTCAGACGTGAGCTTGCGCCGGATGGCGCGCAGCCACTCGAGGTCGTCGGTGTCGGGGTTAGGCGGTGTGGGTGCAGTTGTCATGGGTCAACTCCTGACTCTAGCAGATGATACGGCGTGATGAGCTGGGGCGTTGCAAAACCTAGCCCCTCGTTCACATGACGAATGTGGTCGGTCTTGTTGGCATTGGCAATGTGTTTGCAGTTCCACGAGGCCAGAATATCGCATTTCCAAAACGTGGCGACTGCCAGGTGGCGGGCATCCCCGTCAGCATCCGCAGGCATGACTTTATGGGCAATGTAGTACTCGACCATCTCATCGATCTCAGGAGCGGATTGCAGCAGCTGCAGATCTTGCAGCAAATCCAGGCACTCCGACCTTTTTGGCTCCGGCGTTTCTTCAAGTTCTCGAATCACCCAGAGCGAGGAGACCAATTCGTCCTGCCACTTCGCCAGATCCCACCATTCGCGAGTCCATTCACGGCGAGCCTGAATTTGTGCCCCTGGCCGAGTTTCAAAATAGAAACTCGGGATGCTGGTCTCGACGTAAATGAGCTGGTTCATGGTGTGCAAAGCCTCGAGTGCCGCTCGAAGCTACTGATGATACTCCTGCAGCGCCCGCACCTGCACCTCGGTCCCCTGCAATGACTTGATCGCCCGCAGTGCGGCATCCGCACCACGCAGCGTGGTCATGATCGGTATGCGGTTCTGCATGGAAGCCGTGCGGATTTTGATTTCATCCTCGCGTGGATTTTTGCCGCTCGGGGTGTTGATGACCAAGGCCATGTCCTTGTTCTTCATCAAATCGATGACGTTCGGGCGCTGGCCGCTGGCGAGTTTGGGGAGGATTTGGACGGGGATGCCGGACTCTTTGATGACGCTGCCGGTGCCGCTGGTGGCGTAGAGGGTGAAGCCGAGGTCGGCGTAGCCTTTGGCGATGCGGACGACGTTGGGGCGGTCGGTTTCCTTGACGCTGATGAAGACATTGCCCTTGGTGGGCAGGGTGCCTCCGGCAGCCATCTGGCTCTTGGCGAAGGCCATGCCGAGGTCGTAGTCGATGCCCATGACTTCGCCGGTGCTCTTCATTTCCGGGCCGAGGATGATGTCCACACCCGCGAACTTGCTGAAGGGGAAGACGGCTTCCTTGACGCTGTGATGCTTCGGAATCACTTCTTCGGTAAAGCCGAGTTCCTTCAAGGTCATGCCCGCCATGATCTTGGCGGCGAGCTTC
>CAILVZ010000027.1 GCA_903837825.1 Akkermansiaceae bacterium
CCGCTCGCCGCCAAGGCCCGATCCGAATAAATCGTGGTGCCCGAGCGCGCTTGGTCGATCCGAATCTTGAGCTCGTAGCTTTGATCGATCTGGCTCGAAGTGACCGGGGTGCGGGCCATTTCCTTACCGCCCTTCAGCAGGACCACCTCTGCCCCCTCCGCAGTGATCGTCTGGCCAACTTGGTCGCGCACGATCCCGAAGAGCGTGTAATACGGCGCTGGCGGGAAGGCGTGCACCAAAGGGCTGAATAGCAAGCAGCAGGTTCCCAAAACACCCCTAAGCAATTCACGCTTAACCCAGATCGTGTCTTTTGAAAAACCCCGCATACGCGGAGATCACCCAAGAAACCACCTAAAAGCAATTTCCAAATGCAAAAAACCTCAAGTCCATGTACGATTTTTGCACTAAAATCGCCCACGTCTCCGCTTGGGACCAAAATCCAGCAAACATCGCGGCGATTTCAACTTCCGATCACTTCTTTTCGAGCAAGCTAACGCCGGTCATTTCCGCTGGTTTGGGAAGCCCTAGCATTTCAAGCAGCGTTGGAGCCACATCGGCCAAAACGCCGTCCCTGACTTGGTAGTCCGCAGCATCCTCCGCGACATAAAATAAATGCACGAGATTGGTCGTGTGGGCGGTGTTCGGCGAGCCGTCAGGATTGCGCATGTATTCGCAATTTCCATGGTCGGCCGTGATGAGAAGCTTGCCACCCAAGCGCAGGGTCTCCTCAGCCACCGCTTGGACATCGGCATCGATTACCTCCACCGCTTTGATTGCAGCCTCCACAACCCCCGTGTGACCCACCATGTCCGGATTGGCAAAATTCAAAATGACCAAGTCGTAGTCCTTGAGCTTCGAGACCACCGTCTCCGTCACCTGACCAGCGCTCATTTCTGGCTTGAAATCATAGGTCGGCACATCCTTCGGCGACGGGATGATGACACGATCTTCCCCTGCATAGGCAGCTTCCTCGCCCCCATTGAAGAAGTAAGTAACGTGCGGGTATTTCTCAGTCTCGGCAATTCGCATCTGGGTCAACCCAGCATTGGCGACAACCTTGCCAAGGACATTGTCCAAGGTCTGGGGCGGGAAAATCGCTTCACAGTCGAACTTCTCGTCATACTGGGTCAGCGTCACAAAGTGGACCTTCGGGATCACCACTCGATCAAAGCCATCAAAGCTTGCATCGAGGAAAACCTCGGAGAGCTCCCGGGCACGATCGGACCGGAAGTTGAAAAACAACACCACATCGCCATCTCTCACGCGCTGCGTGTCGGGCTCCGTGAAAATCATTGGCGGCATGAACTCGTCGGTTTTATCCAAGCGGTAGTAGTCGGCGACCGCCTCACTCGCGAGCACGTCGCGCTTCTCGCCCTTGCCGAGAACGATCGCATCCCATGCGAGTTTCACCCGATCCCAGCGCTTGTCGCGATCCATCGCAAAGTAGCGTCCGACCACGGTAGCGATGCGGGCACCCGACTTCGCGGCCTCATCTTCCACTCGAGTGAGATAACCTTCGCCACCGGTCGGAGAAGTGTCACGACCGTCGGTGATGGCGTGAATGAAAATGTCGTTTACGCCCGCTTGTTTCGCGAGGTTGACCATGGCGATGAGTTGATCCTGGTGGCTGTGGACGCCGCCATCCGAGACGAGTCCAATGAAATGCAAACGCCCTGACTTGGCTTTTTCGAGTGCTCTGGCAAACACGGGGTTGGTGGCAAGAGTCCCTTCATCGATCGCCTTATTGATCCGCGTGAGGTCTTGGTAGACAATCCGACCCGCACCAAGATTGAGATGGCCTACCTCGGAGTTGCCCATTTGGCCCGGCGGCAAGCCGACATCAAGGCCAGAGGCGCTGAGGAAACCTTTTGGGTATTTCGCAAACATCACCTCATGGAAAGGGGTCTTCGCCAACAACGTCGCATTTCCGTCCTTCATCGCGGTTTCATCACCACCGGGATTCACACCCCACCCATCGCGAATGATCAGCACAACTGGTTTCTTGTCCATGTGGGAGGCATTTAGCCGTTCAGAGCCCGTTTCGCAAGCCTTGAAAGCTCGCATCGGCGGTTAAATCTTGGCTGATTCCGGAAATCCCCAATCGCAGGAAACGGTTTGCACCCCCAGCCTGCCCCGCATAGAAAAGGTCCCACGCCATGCCCGACAAACCATTTTTCTATCAAGACCCCTTCCCGCTCGGACCCGAAACCACCGAGTACGAGTGCCTCAGCACCGATCACATTTCGCTGGTTGAATTCGAAGGCAAGCCGATCTTGAAAATCCAACCCGAGGCTCTAACCTTGTTGGCAGCCGAGGCGATCAAAAGCATCAATTTCACCCTCCGCGCATCGCATTTGGAGCAAGTTGCAGCGATTCTCGATGACCCCGAGGCATCGGAAAATGACCGCATGGTCGCGCTCATGCTGCTGAAAAATGCAGAAATCGCCTCGCACGGAATTCTCCCATTCTGCCAAGACACCGGCACTGCCACGATCATCGGAAAAAAAGGCCAAACCGTCTGGACCGGTTGCGATGACGCGGAATTTCTATCCAAAGGAATCTATCAAACCTACACACGAGAGAACCTACGCTACTCGCAAACCGCACCGCTCACGATGTATGAGGAGGTCAACACCAAGACCAACCTCCCTGCACAGATCGACCTCTATGCAACGACTGGCGATGCCTACCAGTTCCTCTTCGTAAGCAAAGGGGGAGGCTCGGCAAACAAAACTTTCCTCTATCAGGAAACCAAGGCACTCCTCAATCCGAAGCGGCTTAAGGAATTCTGTGTGGAAAAAATGGCCTCGCTCGGCACCGCCGCCTGCCCACCCTATCACCTTGCATTTGTAATCGGTGGCACCTCCGCAGAAAACTGTCTCAAGACGGTGAAGCTGGCCTCGACCCGCTACTACGATGCCCTCCCGACCTCGGGCAACGAGCACGGGCAGGCGTTCCGCGATATCGAACTCGAAAAAGAATTGCTCGCTCTCGCCCGCGAGGTCGGGATCGGCGCGCAGTTCGGCGGCAAGTATTTTGCACTCGATGTCCGAGTCATTCGCTTGCCTCGCCACGGTGCGTCTTGCCCAGTCGGCATCGGTGTCTCGTGTTCAGCGGATCGCCAGGCCAAGGCAAAAATCACCCGAGACGGCATCTTCCTCGAGAAACTCGAAAAAAATCCCGGCCGCTTCATTCCAGAGAAATTCCGCGACTGGAAGTTCAAGGGGGTTCCGATCAATCTGGACCTCGGGATGGAGGAAACCCTCAAAACCCTCGCAAAATACCCCGTCACCACCGCCCTCTCCCTCACGGGGACGATCATCGTCGCCCGCGACATCGCTCACGCCAAACTCAAAGAGATCCTCGACGACACCGGCGAACTTCCAGATTATTTCAAGAATTTCCCCGTTTACTATGCCGGGCCGGCAAAGACGCCCGCTGGCATGGCATCCGGCTCGTTCGGCCCAACCACGGCTGGACGCATGGACGGTTACGTCGACCTCTTTCAAGCGCACGGCGGCTCCATGGTGATGCTCGCCAAAGGCAACCGCTCGAAACAAGTGACCGATGCCTGCCAAAAACACGGCGGCTTCTACCTCGGATCGGCTGGTGGACCTGCGGCGCTCCTCGCCCAAGACCACATCCGCTCACAAGAGGTCATCGCGTTCCCGGAGCTTGGAATGGAGGCCGTTTGGAAAATCACGGTGGAAAATTTCCCTGCGTTCATCCTCGTCGACAACAAGGGTCACGACTTTTTTACCTCGCTCAACACCTGCCCGGTTTGCCACTGATGTAGAAAAATCGAGCCATGGTGAGGTGGTTCCATTTTTCAAGGTAAATGAATTGCAAGTGCGTCAAACGGGATTACGCTCAAAATACCAACAACACTAAAATTATGGGACCCATTGGAATGCCAGAAATGATGATGATTTTTATCGTGATCTTGTTGCTCTTCGGAGCCAAGAAGCTGCCCGAGCTTGCTCGCGGTGTCGGCAAGAGCATGGGGGAGTTCAAAAAAGCACGGGACGAGTTTGAGCGTGAAATCACCCGCGCCGAGACCGAAACCCGAGTCAAGGAAGTCACAGGCAAAGAACCTCATGAGTCATAATCGCGTGGGATTCTATCCCTATGTCGCAAGCCTAAGCCATCGGGCATCACGCATTTGCGGGGCCGCTTTGGCTTCTGCTACCCTATTCGCTGGCACGGCATGCGAGCTTTGTGCCGCCACACCCGCTTGGGAAAAACACACCGCTCAAGCCACCCCATCCGCCGAGGCGACCAGGCCCATAGCCACGGCGACACCCGCCACTGAGGGTACCACGCCCTCTTCCGCCGAGGGAGTCCGATTCATCAGCTATAACGTCGAGAACTGGCTCACGATGGACCGCTTCGTCGATGGCAAATCCCTCAAGGGCGCGCCAAAACCCGATTCCGAAAAACAAGCGGTGACCGAAATCCTCGCGCGCCAAAAGCCGGATATCCTCGGCCTGTGTGAAATTGGCCAAGCCTCGGATCTCGCCGATGTCCAGCAACGCCTGAAGGCCGCGGGCCTCGACTTGCCAAACTCCTATTATACTGGTGGATCCGACCCCGTCCGCCACCTTGGGATCCTTTCACGATTCCCGATCACCTCGACCTCAAAGTCGGCGATCCTTGAGTACCAACTCGCTGGCAAGACGTTTCAGATCAATCGCGGTATCCTCGACGCCACCATTGAGGCCCACGGAAAGCCCTATCACTTCATCGGTCTGCACCTCAAATCCAAGCGTGACAGCGAACAAGGAGACCAAGAGGCCATCCGCCTCAATGAGGCACGCCTCGTGCGCAACCACATCGAAAACCTTCTTAAAGCGAATCCAAACGAACGGATCGTCGTCTATGGAGACTGCAACGACACCCGTGGCACGCCAGTGATCAAACTGCTCGTCGGAAAATACAGCAGCCCAAGCTATCTAACCGCGATTCCTATGAAGGACTCTCGTCAAATGGCATGGACTCACTACTGGGCGGCGCAAGACATCTACTCTCGCATCGATTTCATCATGGTGACTCAAGAGATGAAGAAGGATGTGGACTTCCCAGCTTCGCATATCATTGATGACGCAGAATGGAACAAGGCCTCGGATCACCGCCCCGTCATGGCGCTCTTTAGGTAAAGCCTGAGCCTCGCGTCTCGCGCAAGGCTTGGTCATCTAACGAAACTACCACTCTCCCTCAACGAGTCTCAATCGGCTTGATCCCATCTGCCATCTTGGCATTTTCTTCTCATGGTTTCCCGTTTCCTCGCCATCACGCTGCTCGGAATGCTTCCAGCCTTGAGCGCGGAATTAAAGGTCGCGGTCCTTCACCCGCTGCTCGGCGATCTCGCGAAGCAAGTCGGCGGTGACCTCGTGGAAGTCGTAGATCTCATCGGCCCAAATGGCGACCCACACCATTTCGAACCCAAGCCCTCAGACTTGCAACGTGCCAAAGGCGCGTCCGTCTATCTGGTCGCTGGCATGGGACTCGAGAGCTACCTGCCAAAACTCAAGGCGATCATCGCCACCAACGCTACGCTCACCGAAGTCGGCGCCACGCTCCCAGCCATTGAAGGCGCATGCGACCACGAGGAAACGGACTCAAGCGAGCACCATCATAACCTCGACCCCCATTGGTGGCACTCGATCGACCGATTCCGCCGAGCGACCGGGATCGTCGCTGACGCCCTAGCCGCCGCCTCTCCCCAAAACACGGAGGTCTTCCAGCAACGCGCCAGCGGCTACCGCCACGAACTCGATGAACTCGAACGTTGGGCGAAGCGCGAACTCTCGAAAGTACCGCGAGACAAGAGACACCTCGCCACCACCCACGCAGCATTCAACTATCTCTGCAAAGATTTCGGTTTTACCCCACATCCCGTCCAAGGCATGAACCGCGAACAAATGCCCAACCCTCAGGAGCTCGCGGCATTGATCACTGATCTCAAAAATAACCACGTCGCTGCCATTTTTCCGGAAAAAGAATCAAATCCCAAGATCCTCAAGACACTGACCACCGACACCGGAATTGCGCTGGGAGAACCCTTGATTGCCGACGGAACCGGTGGAACGAGCTACCAACAAATGATGCGCCAAAACGTGCGTCACATCGTGGACGCACTCACCCGCTAAGAAAATCCAGAGGCCAGAGCGTAGATCCTAACACACGCCCCAGCACCCTTTTTCAGATTTCAGTTAGATCGATCCGTGCACCAGAGTCCAAGCGGCATTTGCTTTGGATGACGCCACCGCCGCTTCGATGAACGCCATGCCTTCGACTCCATCGTCCACAGTCGGAAAATCGTAGCCCTCCGCACGCGGATAAACTCCCGCGAGGTGGTCACGGATCGCCTCGGCGGCACACAGATAGACATTAGCGAAGGCTTCGATGAATGCCTCCGGGTGACCGAAGGGCAAGCGCGTGTACTTCGATGCTTCAGGCCCGTTGTAGCTGTTGCCACGACGCCAGATTTGACGGGGTGCCTCGGCGAATTTCACGATCAGTTCGTTCGGGTGTTCTTGATGCCATTCCAGCGAGGCCTCGGTGCCATACACGCGGATGTTGAGGTTGTTTTCTTCACCTGCAGATATTTGTGAGGCGAAGAGCACACCACGCGCGCCCCCTTCGTAGCGAACCAACATGCTACCATCATCGTCCAACTTGCCGCTTGGGATGAACGTGTTCAGATCGGCAGCGACCTCCTCAAGTTCGAGTCCCGTGATATAGCGGGCAAGATTTTCGGCATGTGAACCGATGTCGCCGATGCAGTTAGAAACCCCTGCCACACTTGGGTCAGCGCGCCAGTTTGAAATTGCCCCATCCTCTTGCTGCTTGAGTCCGCCGATGGCATAGCCCTGTGGGTATTCGGCCACAATTTTCAGAATGCGACCCAACTTGCCACCCTTCACCATCGCACGAGCTTCTTTCACCATCGGATATCCCGTGTAGTTGTGGGTGAGCGCAAAGACCAAGCCCGAGGCATCGACCAACTTCTTCAACTCCTTCGCTTCCTCAAGTGAGAATGCCATCGGCTTTTCACAAACCACGTGGATTCCCGCTTCCAAGAATGCCTTCGCCACTGGGAAATGCAGGTCATTGCGCGCCACGATGCTCACAAAATCGATGCGCTCGCCCACGGGCAACGTACCCTCGCGCGCCGCCATCTCGGCATAGGATGCGTAAACGCGGGACGGATCAAGGAAGAGGTCTTCTCCTGACAGCTTCGACTTCTCTGGATCCGATGAAAAACATCCAGCAACCAGCTCAATCTTTCCATCAAGATTTGCTGCCATCCGGTGGACCGCGCCAATAAATGCGCCACGACCACCACCCACCATACCCATGCGAAGTTTACGATTCATGATAATTTATGTTAGATTGTTAGATTTTCAATTGGTTAGAATGAAACAGGTTCTCCAGTCGACGCCGACTGATAGATCGCGTCGATGATCGCCATGAGACGCAACGCTTGCTCTGGAGTATTGAACGGCTCAGCGGTTCCTTCGATGGTGGCGATGAAGTTCTCAGCAGATTGACTCCGGCCCATGTCCTCGCAGGCAGGAGCTAAAATATGACGGTTCACACTCACACCATTTTCTTGGACATACAGTTCACAAGCATCGGCAGCCGCATGATCCATGCCATCGCTGCGGAACACCCGCTCGACCTTTCCTCCCGCCGCCGTGCCTTGGAAAACCACCGAGACTTCCTCGGATTTCACCATCTCAGCCCATGAGACTTGGATGGTCAGCGCTTGGCCGGTCTTGAATGTCACGAATCCATGAGCCGCAGCTTCCACATCGTTGGTGCCACCCGCTTGATCTGGAATCCCCCATGGCCCCTTGAACTCTGGATCGGTGATGAACGTGTCAAAGGTCGTCGCCAACACATGCGCGGGTTCCGGATACCCCATGAAATACAACGCGAGGTCAATCATGTGAAGCAAGTCCACCACCGGACCACCGCCCGAAAGCGCTTTCGTCGTGAACCATCCCCCAAAACCTGGAATGCCGGTACGACGAATCCATTTCGCCTGCGCCGAGTTGATCGCGCCAACGACGCCGCGGTCGATGTAGGCCTTGATCGCCTGCGAGTCGGGTCGTGCACGATTGTTGAAATTGAAAACCAATTTGCGATCGACCCGCTGCGCCGCGTCAATCATCTGCTGGACCTCAGCCGCGTTGAGAGCTGGTGGCTTTTCACAGAAAACATGCAACCCAGCATCAAGGCAACGGATCGCGAGCGGCGCATGAAACTTGTTAGGAACGATGATGCTTACTGCATCCAAGTCCGTGCAATCGGCGAGCATGGCATCCACCGATTCAAAGGCCTTGCCGATATCCCATTGAGCCGCAGCCTTGGCAGCCGCACCTGGAGCAACATCGGCGATGGCAATCACCACCGCACCCGCGAGGCGAAATCCCTCGACATGATACTTCAGCATGCCGCCCGCTCCGATGATTCCAACCTTCTTCGCCATGATTCTCTGCTTGTCCAAAATGAACTTCGCCTGGGTTTCCGAACGAATCAGTCTACGGCGCTAGAGCCTTCATTCTTTCCCCTGCCAATCACCAAATTCGCGGAATTTGGCGTAGCGTTGATCAAGCAGCTGCTCCGTGCTCAACGCGAGGAGCTGCTCGAGTTGTCCGAGAATCTTCTCACGGAACGAATCCGCAGTGACCTGATGATCGTGGTGAGCACCTCCCGTTGGCTCGGGAACGACATCATCAATGAGCCCTAGCTTCATGAGGTCTGGCGCGACCAATTTCATCGCCTCGGCAGCCTCAGGGGCGTGTTTGCGGTGCTTCCAAAGGATCGCCGCACAACCTTCCGGACTGATGACCGAGTAGTAAGCGTTTTCCATCATGATGACGCGATCGGCCACACCGATCCCGAGCGCCCCACCCGAGCCACCCTCACCCAAAATGACCGCAATGACCGGCACCTTGAGCAACATCATCTCACGGAGGTTGTAGGCGATCGCCTCTGCGATGTTTCGCTCCTCAGCACCGATCCCCGGAAAGGCACCCGGCGTATCGATCAAGGTGATGATCGGCAGGCCAAATTTCTCGGCGATCTTCATCAGCCGCATCGCCTTGCGGTATCCCTCGGGGTGAGCACTACCGAAATTCCGCTTGAGATTTTCTTTGGTGTCCCGGCCTTTCTGGTGGCCGATCACCACCACGCGGTGCGGCCCAATCCGCGCAAATCCACCTGGCATCGAGGCATCATCCCCGATGTGCCGGTCGCCATGGAGCTCACAAAAATCCGTGAACGCCAGAGAAACGTAGTCGAGCATGAACGGACGATTCGTGTGACGAGCGATCTGAACGCGCTGCCATGGCGTCAGGTTCCGATAAATCTCTGCCCGAGTCTCCGCCAGCTTCTTCTCCATCATGGAGATTTCTGCCGACATATCGATATCTTGGGATGCGGACTTCGTGCGAAGCTTTTCAAGTTCGCGTTCCAGTTCGGCGGCAGGTTTTTCAAATTCGAGGAGCTGCATGGTCTGAAGCATCGAGAATCGGGATTTTTGCCTCAAGATGCAAGACCATAGATGGGATTGAATTCCCGCCCGCATCGAGTCAATTCGGCTCGGTCAACGATGCCGCGCCAAAGACTTCACGCCGTGATTCACACCAGCTGAGGGCAATGGCATTCAGAACCTTGGCCAATTCATGAACCCATCTTCTTCCTGCGCTGAACCAGCATCAATCCGCTCATTCCAATGCCTACGAGAGCATAGATCGATGGCTCGGGTATGGCTTCAACGCTGGCAACACGAAAACTCAATCCGCTGCCATGATCGTCGTCAGGGGAGCTAGGATAGCGGTAAGATGGTTCAAGCGAGCCTAGTCCAGTTCCCCAGTAGCCACTTCGAATCGAGCGGTTACCGTTGGCCGAGTCATTCAACCCGTCGAAGGTACTCTCCATCCACTGCTCCTCATTTCCTAACTGACCCATCGTCCCATAGGAGGAGAGGCCGCCAGTTTGATAGACCGATGCAGGGCTCGATTGCCCATAGACGGCCGTTCCAGCAGCTGTGCCACTGGCAACAGCGGTCGGAGCGCTGTCACTACCCGTCGAGTAGGCGTAATAGCCACTCCCGTCGTTCTTGCCGTAAGCAGCCTTGTAGAACTCGTTCTCGCTTGGCAGAACGTATTTTGCCATGGAGTTACGGAAAAGATTATTCAAATCATAGCCACCATCAGACACAGACCAAAGGTCCATATTCCATGCGCTACCATTCCAACTAAGATTGTAAGCTGGCTGAAATCCCTTACTTACATTGAGCCAGTTCACGAAAGCGGCCGCCTCATACCAGTTCGTGTAAGCTGCAGGCAAATCCCCGCTCCAGGCTCCCGCAGTCACATTGACGAGCCCTAAGGCGGTGGCTGCATTCATTTGATTCTGGGAGATGCCGTAGGTTCCTATCCGATAGGTGTATCCAACCGACCCGTAGCCAGTGGTGTCAGCCGCGTTACCAGCGTTTCCGATCGTAGTGAAATCAATATCGAATTGAGGTGAGCTAGATTTTTGGACCACCACCTCCATAATCAGCCCAGATGAATACCAAGCCACGCAAACGCTACACCCCAGAGTTCAAAGCTCA
>CAILVZ010000028.1 GCA_903837825.1 Akkermansiaceae bacterium
CCCTCCGGTCGTACGCGTTCTTCAATAATACAAAAATAACTGTCAAGCTGAGTACTTACGAACCTTAGGAGTACACATATCCAATTTACCTCTGACAGTAGCAAAGCCAGCATCTGGCAACAGCACTTCATCCAATCGTGGCGACTCATACCATTGTGGAGAATGACATGTTATGATTTAAGTATTGTGTTATTTTAAAAGTTAAGGAATTAAGCGATGAGCGTTGAAGCAGATGATCGAGATGCTGGATGCCACACCGTTTGTGGAGCGTTATGCGATCTACAATTGGGTTGAGGATGTGCGGCACGTGCAAAACGACGATGGCCAACTCACTCCAGCAGGGGAGGTCTATCGCGATCAAGAATCACCGCTGTCATATCGGCAGCCAGTCGGTGGCAAGTGAGGATGCCGAGGGGGAGGGCTGGGAATCGATCTTCGTCAATGGCTGCGAGAAATGAAGACGCTTTTTCCTCGTTTTACTTGAGGAATTTATCCGATTTTCCAGTGAGGGGCTGGATTGGGATTTTTGGCTTTTTGGCGGAATCGTACACAAGAAATCCGTAATTCTACAAGCGTTTCTTACTAAGATCAGCCTACATTCGAACCAGTAAACCCACTGAATGATTGTGATTTTTATAATCCCCAGAAGCTCAACGCTTGGTGCCATTGAGCGAGGCAGCCTTCTTGGCCTCGAAGTGTTTTGGTCAAGTGCTCTGACGGCATTGACTTTGGTGGTCGATGCTTGCCAAAATTTGAACCGCGAGAGGTCAGCTAAACCCAGCTTAAACCCAATTTGCTTCGGGCGAATTTAAGTCGACCTTCTCCTACCGACATGAAAACCGCATTCGTGGCTAATGGGCTCTCGCCGACCAAGCGCTCAGGTTTTGCTTTGGTGGTCACGCTCGCGTTGATGATTCTCTTGACGATCATTGCGGTGGGACTTCTTTCGCTATCTGGGATTTCGCTTCGCACTGCAGGGCAGGGGGCAGCTGCGAGCACCGCGCGTGCCAATGCACGCCTTGGGCTGATGTTGGCCTTGGGAGAGTTGCAAGCGACCTTGGGCAAGGACCAGAGTGTTTCAGCACCCGCATCTGCGGTGATCTCGAATGCAGATCGCCCTCATTTGACCGGCGCGTGGGACTCGTGGCGTTGGACCCCAGCCCCATCAGGATCTCCCGCATACAGCGAGAAGGCGGCGCGGTTTAAGAAATGGTTGGTTTCCACCGGAGTCCCTGATAATGCCGCCAAGTTGAGTCTGGCTTCGCCGACGGCTGAGGCGGTCACCTTGGTTGGGAATGCTACCAATTCACTAACGGATAGCCAAGGCAAAACCATTCGGTTGGTGGCCGAGAAGGTGAAAGTGGGTTCTGCAACTCAGCCCGGAAAGTATGCCTGGGCAGTCTTGGACGAGAGTACCAAAGCGGCGATTGATTTGGCGGACCCAGCTCAAGCTCAGGCTGCCGTTGACGAGATTGCATCGCGCGCCGCGCCCATTCGGTTTCGGGCCGATGTGCTGAGTCCAAAACTCGCGTCCTTGAAGGTGCCTGAAAAGCTCATTTCGCTTGAGACGGCCAAGTTGCCTGCTGGGTCAGCCAATGCTTCCGAGCTAGATCGGCGCATTCATGATTTTACTGTTGGTACCATTGGGCTTCTAACAGACACTGCGAAGGGTGGCTTGAAAACAGACCTAACTTCATTGTTTGAGGCGTCGTCCTTGCCGGCCTCCGCCTTTGAATCTCCCACCAAGGATTCTCCTTACGATGCCGCGTTCCCTCTCACCTCCGGTGCGCCAAAGTGGCTGTACTTGCGAGACCATTATCGCAAGTACAAAGCAGTAAAGACTGCATCGACTGAGCCAACCTACACCCCAGCACTGGCCAGTGACTTGAAGATCAACACGGTAGGGGTCAACACTTCTCCGGATTCAGAGAGGCTGATTCCCGTAATCGCGAAGTTTCAGTTGGTATTCTCGATGGTGGCTCACTACCCATTCAACGTCGACACTCGGAGGAAGTTGCTTGACGACAGTGGCGACCCGAAGGGCTATACCAATTATGGTGCGGTCAATCTGGTTTATGACCCCGTGATCACCCTCTACAACCCTTACGATGTCACGCTCAATCTCACCAAGATTCGGATTCGTGTTTGGGATCCTCCGGTCGGGTTTAGTTTTACGAAGGTCGACAACAAGTTGGGCACCTCTGCAAATTTTCGATCCGATGGAAAGTTTGTGGGCCTGGCAGGTCTGCATCGCAATGCGCTCGATACTGACCGGAAGTGCTTCACGTTGCTTCTCGCGGATGGGACTAGCAGTAAGCTAAATAGCAATTTGAAGCTCAAGCCTGGAGAAGTAAAAGTGTTCGCGCCGCGCGTGGAGAGCAATTGGACTTGGGGCGTTGAGACCGGCGGTGGTTATGGATCCAACACCAATGCAACCTTCTTTGACTGGGATCCCGCCAAGAACTTCGGCAATGCCGATCATCGTGCCAATGCGCTCAATGGTGGGACCTTTGGGGTTGAATGCATTCCGGGATGGGATGCGCGGGCAGGGCTGCAGACAGATAACCTGGCGAATAACCGCAATCCCGCCAGCAAGTATCCGTTTGAACCGAATGAAGCTTTTGTCACCCTCCGAACCACGGACGAGGTGAAGGTGGAGGCTAAGCCGCTCGTGGTGCCTAGTGCCGCCGTCGCTCAGTTTCAGGTTGATGTTTTGGCTGGGACGAATGTGGGGGACGCTTCTGCAAACATCAATAGCGACACAACCAATAAGGGGGTGTCGACAGATACGCTGCGCAGTTACAAATTCAACTTCAGTGGCATTTCGGACGAGCTGAGTGCAAATCCATCGAGTCCCGTCATCGTTCGGCAATTTAAGGTTGCGGATATTTTGCAGCCAGACTCGGGTACTCAGACGGGGAAGAAAAAACCTTTTGCAATGCTGGAAATGTCCGCCCGCACGACCAAGGATGAACTCACCGATAGCAAGCCATGGCTCTACAACAATTTTGTGGTTGAGGGCGGCTTGCAGGAAAGCGCCAAGGTGGGGTTGACGCACCAGAGTTATGACCTTCGGTTCACGGAAATGACGGCTTTCAATGGGTTTCCCGGTGGGATTGATATCGATCCTACGACGTTTCGAGGATACTTTGGCGCAAGCGGGTCCATCAATGAGGGATCGTCGTTCGTGAACATGCTGCATGTTCCGCTGGCTCCTGCGGCCTCTCTTGGTGATTGGGTTGCGACCAATCTCGTGAGCGGTTCAGCGCTCCCACGAGTGGTGCATCCACTCGGAAATTCACGCGCCCATCCATTGATCCCATCCAGTAGCGTTTCCTCGGGCACTGGAGCATCCATGATGTTGGATCACTCGTACCTTCTTAACGATGGGCTGTGGGACTCTTATTACCTTTCTTCACTGACAACCTATGGCGGATCCACTGGTGGAGTCGTGTCGACGGCAAGTGCACTCAAGTCGGTGCTTGCTGGAGTGTTTGATGGGTCGGCGGCTGCGCTCAATGGGCGGATCGTACCGGCAATGCCTTCGGGTGATGCGCAAGGGCTCGCAGACAAGCTGACGGCGCTTTCAGATTTGGATCGCTCGAAGCAACTTGCAAAATACGTTGCCATCAGTGGTCCATTCAATGTGAATTCAACATCGGTGGATGCATGGCGTGCGGTGCTTGGCTCCTTCCGCGATCGTACAATCAATGGCATTGAATTGGGTGGTGCAACTGGTGCAGTGGTGAATCAAAAAGCGTTCACGAACAGCGAGATCACTCCCTTCGTGCGGATGGGTAAGCCGCTGGCCGATTCGAATCCTCCAGCGGGTCTTCTGTGGGCCGGTTTCCGCTCTCTAACGGATGCACAGATCGAGGAACTCGCGAAATTGATTGTGGCGGAAATCACTGCATCGGGTGTCAAGGACAGTGCCCCATTCCTTTCGCTTGGAGAATTTGTCAATCGGCGTCTGGGTTCGGTGAGTGACCTGCATAGCTTGGCGGGACTACTCCAAACGGCGATCGATAAGTCAACGGTGAATGATCTATATAAAGCAAGGGATTCAAAGACCCTAAGCGTAGCGTCCGTGAGTGCGAAACGCAAGCAGGGGGTTCAGACAGAAGCGGTCTTGAGTGGCGTCAGTGCGGAAGGCGCACCGTCCATGCTGACGCAAGGAGATCTGATGTCTGCTCTGGCACCGATTGCCACGGTTCGCGGTGATACCTTCAAGATTCGTAGCTACGGTGAAGCGACCTCCATTGATGGAAAGACGGTAACTGCCCGTGCCCGGTGCGAGGCGGTGGTGCAGCGCATCCCGGACTTTGTAGATTCCGCAAACAATCCTGAAACACCCATTGCGTCACTCTCTGACACGAACAAGATCTTCGGACGACGTTTTACAATCGTTTCCTTCCGCTGGCTAAGCGA
>CAILVZ010000029.1 GCA_903837825.1 Akkermansiaceae bacterium
GAAGCTCGACTCGTGGCCATCACGCCATGTGAACCCCGAGGGCCATCTCATAGAAATTCTGGGCCAGACCGGGGCGCCAGGCGTCGACATGCTCTCGATCATTCGCAAGCACAGGCTGCCACTGGAATTTCCCCATGATGTCCTCCGCGAGGCCAAGGGGGTGTCGCCCAAGGTCGATCCCGCCGATGCCGCAAAGCGCGAGGATTTGCGAGACCGCTTCATTTTCACCATCGACCCGGATGATGCGAAGGACTTCGATGATGCCATCAATGTGGAGCGCATCCCCGGTGGTTGGAGGGTTGGCATTCACATCGCCGATGTCTCGCATTACGTGAAACCCAAGTCCGCCCTCGACCGCGAGGCGCACACGCGCGGGAATAGCGTTTATCTTGCCGACAGGGTCATTCCCATGCTCCCCGAGGCTTTGAGCAATGGCATCTGCAGTCTCAAGCCGCAGGTGGACCGCATGGCATTCTCCGTTTTCGCCGAGATTCTTCAGAGCGGAAAAATCCAATCCGTCCGCTTTGCTAAAACCGTGATTCGCAGTGCCGCGCGGTTGACCTACAAAGAGGCCTTCGCGCTTCTTGAGAAGCCGCCGAAAAAAGGCGACCTCCTCTCGGAGCGTGTCCACACCGCATGGGAGCTCTCCTCCCTGCTGCGCAAAAAACGCTTTGCCGCAGGATCCCTCGATTTGGAGTTTCCAGAGATTAAAGTCTGGCTGGACGAAACCGGGCGCCCCGTGCGGCTCGAGCGCGTGGAGAACGATATTTCCCACCAGCTCATCGAGGAACTTATGCTCCTCGCGAACGAGCTCGTGGCCCGCGAACTCAAGCATCGGAAACAACCCGCTGTCTACCGCATTCACGAGAAGCCTGATCCCGAAAAGCTTGTGGAATTTCGGGAATTCGCCGCCTCTCAAGGCATCCGCGCCGGCGACCTCACACATCGGCCCGAGTTGCAAAAACTCCTCGCCTCGCTCCATGGCAAGCCCTTTGCCTCAGCCGTGAAAATTGCTCTGCTAAAGAGCCTCAAACGAGCCTGCTATTTTCCCGAGCCCCTCGGTCATTATGGACTTTCTAAGTCGGACTACACTCACTTCACCAGTCCCATCCGCCGCTACAGCGATCTCATCGTGCATCGGGCCCTCGAGCGTCAACTGGGCCTGACCAAGAGCGGTCCGGATTCATCCGCTCTCGGCGCCATGGCCGAGCATATCTCCACCACTGAACGCTCTGCGGCGGATGCCGAAAAAGAATCCGTTCGCCTTAAAAAACTTGAGTTCTTCCAACTCCAAACGACTGAGGGTAAACGTCACAAATTCCGTGCCATGATTATGGATGTCCGGAATTTTGGCTTCTTCGTGGAGTTGCCTGAGTTTTTACTCACCGGCCTTGTTCATGTCTCCGCACTCGAGGATGACTTCTACATCCACGAACCGTCGCGTGGTCGGCTGTGCGGAAGAAAAACAAAAAAAGTTTATCAAGTTGGCGATTTTCTTGAGGTAGCTGTCGACCGCGTGGACATGTTCAAACAACAGGTGGACTTTAAACCTGCGTGACATGCCCATCAGCTAAAAAAGGAACAGTGAGATTTTAAATTTCCCTCTTGCTCCTGCCCCACACTCCGACTACAAACACCAACTTCAAAGTTCCTCCATTTCATGGGAAAAATTCTCATCATTGTCTCAATTGTTCTCGCTGCGGCATCCGCCGGTGTGGGCTTTCTCAACAGAAGCAATCTCCTTAAAACCAAGGAGGATTTGGCCGCTTCTCAGCAAGAGACTGTAACCGTCAAGGCCAACCTCGATGGTGAGGTCAAAAAATACGTTGAGGCCGACAAGGCCATTATCGAACTCAAAGCTCAGAAGCAGACCCTCGACTCCGACTTGGCCAAACAAAAAGGCGACCTGAGTGCAAAAACAACCCAGCTCACCGAGGCGCAGTCAAAACTGACCGAGGCCCAGGCGGCTTTGGCCCTTGCCGAGACGGACAAACTCAGCAAGGCCGAAAAAATCACCCAACTAGAAGCTCAAGTAGCCGCTGCAGCCACGATTCAGCAGGCACCTGTTCCAAGCGAAGAGGACAAGGCCCGCATCACCGAGCTGGAAACTCTGAATGCCAAGCTCGATGAGGATAACAAAAACCTCGAAGTCAAGTTAGTGTCTCTCCAAAAAGCATCCCGCGAAAAAGAAACCAAACAAGGCCTTACACGAGTCACAGGTCGAGTTCTTGCCGTGAATCAAGCTTGGAACTTTGTCGTTCTTAGCCTTGGAAATAAAAGCGGTATCGAAAGCAACATGGAGTTCTTGGTGAAACGCGGATCCACACTCATCGGCAAAGTCCGAACGACTACAGTGGAACCCGCAACCTCCATCGCAGACATCATTCCCGCGAGTCTTGCGCGTGGACTTAGCATTCAGCCTGGCGATGACATTATTTATCAAATTTCTCAAAATTAGCCTCTTCGTGCTTTTGGCAGCTATCCTCTCTGGCTGTGCCACGGATGATTCACAATCCACTACCCACTCTGAAGGCTCTCTCC
>CAILVZ010000030.1 GCA_903837825.1 Akkermansiaceae bacterium
GGAGACAATCCGCAATCGAGACTCGGCCGCGGAAATCGAGGTGGCGCTAAAAGCGCTTTCCAACGTCCTCGACCCGCTGTTGGAGGGATTGCGGCAACATCTGCCGGAACCTGAAGCCGTCAAGCCGCTGGCGGATGCGTTGCCACCGGTTGATCCGGCGGAAATCCTTGCCGCTGCGGAGACTCTCACCCAGCTGCTTGCTGACTTTGACTCCAGTGCGGTGGAGTTCATCGAAGCCAGTCGCTCTGCATTGAATCCGTTGTTTGCTGGCAGCGGTCTGGCGGATTTTGAAAACCTCGTGCAAAACTATGATTTTGCAGGAGCCGGGACCCAACTTGCCGAAGCCCTGCAGAAATTCCAAAACCCATGAAAAATCTATCCGACTGCCGTGTCCTGATCGTGGACGACGCCAAGGCGAATATCGACATCCTCGTCGAGGGGTTGAAAGCCGATCATAAGCTCAGCCTTGCGATGAATGGTGAGATGGCCCTGCAGATCGCCGCACGCACGCCGCCCGACCTTGTCTTGCTCGACATCATGATGCCCGGCATGGACGGCTATGAAGTCTGCCGCCGCCTGCGCGAAATGCCCGAAACCGCCGAAGTGCCGATCATGTTCCTTTCCTCGCTCGAAGAGGTGCAGAACAAAACCCGGGGATTCGAGGCGGGTGCGAACGACTATCTGACCAAGCCCTTCGAGATGCCCGAGGTAAAGGCCCGCGTCCGCTCACTGCTCAAGGCGAAGGCCTACAGCGATGCGGTGAAAGAGCAGATCGCCAGCGAACTGCGGGTCGCCCGCGACATCCAGATGGGCATGTTGCCGCACGATTTTTCTGCCATGGAAAAAGCGTATGGCGTTGAGTTCGGCGCGGTCCTTGAGCCCGCCCGCGAGGTGGGCGGTGATCTCTATGGCGTGTGTGCCGCTGCCAAGGACCGCCTGGTCGTTTTTCTGGGCGATGTTTCAGGCAAAGGCATTCCCGCGTCGATGTTCATGGTGCGGGCTATCAGCCTTGCCCGACTGTTAGCTCGCGACATTATCGAGCCGGAATTGATCCTCGCCCGCTTGAACGACGAACTCGCGGTGGACAATCCCTCGTCCATGTTTGTGACCTTCATTTGTGCGGTCTATGATCCAACGAATGGAAAAGTCACCATCGCGAATGGAGGTCACTGCCGCCCGGTGCTTTTGCGTGCTGGAGAGTCACCCGCGTGGGCGGTGAAAAAACTCGGAACCGCCCTCGGATTTGACGAAGGACTCACCTTCGAGCGCACGGAGTTGACCCTTGGTCCCGGCGACTCGCTGGTTTTCTACACAGACGGTGTCAGCGAGGCGTTCAATCCCGCAGATGAATGTTATGGCGATGACCGGCTCATCGCCGACACTGCCGATCTATCAGGCCAATCCGCAACCGTTCTCACCGCCGAGCTGATCAAAAAGGTGCATGCCTATGCGAACGGTGCGCCGCAGTCTGACGATATCGCGATCATGACCTTGAAAGTCCAACCATCACCCGGCTCATGAAGCTCGAACTCCAAGGAACCCCGGAGGAAGTGATGCGCGCCGTCGAAGCGCTCGAGGCTTACGGCGAGGAAAAAGGGATTCCAGCAAAGATCCTGTTTGGCCTGACCCTCGCGCTTGAGGAATGTGGCAGCAACATCGTCAATCACGCCCTTAAGCGCGACCCTGACCAGACCTTCACGGTGACGTTTGAACACACTGGCACTCAGGTCACCCTCGAATTGCGGGATCAGGGCATTGAGTTCGATCCTACGATCGCTCCCACCAGCGACGGCATCGCCGATGACGACGAACCACCGGGAGGGTGGGGGATTTTCCTGGTTCGGAAAAACACCGATGAATTGAACTATCGCCGCGAGAACGGCGAGAATGTGCTGCGACTCATCAAGCGACTTGGGCAGGATGGGTGAATGCTCTTGCTCTCGATTGCCGGTCCACTACCCTCCATCCCAATCAAACTCACATAAAACGCCATGCCACTTGAAATCCAAGTCCTCCAGAACATGAGCTCCCAAAAGACCGGAGCCATCATCGTAAAGCTCATCGGCAGTCTCGATACCGCCACCGCGCCTCAGTTGGAAAGGGAACTCGAGCCGGTGATGAGCCGCTGCGGCAAAGACCTCATGTTCGACCTAGCTGGCTTGAAGTTCATCAGCAGCGCCGGCCTGCGCGTGTTTTCGGTCGTTCGCAAACAGCTTAAAGAGCGTGGTGGACAGGCATCTTTCATCAACATGCAGCCGCAGATCACCGAGGTCTTTGAAATCATCAAGGCGCTCCCTGGCGTCGGAGTTTTTGCGAATGAGGCCGAGTTTGACGCTTATCTGGCTGCTCGCCAGAAGATGATCCAAGAGAATCTTTGATCCATCCGATGCGCGGGTTTACCGTTCAATCGGAAATTTGAACTGTCTGAACGGGCTTTCGTGATTCCCTTCCGTCTCTGGTTTCACCTGTCGGACAAGCGATTGGGATCCAGGGCTCCCTTCAAAGTACACTGAGATCGAAAAATCGTTCTCAAAGTACACAGGTCATCCCCAGACCAAAAAAAGAGCTCAAATTGGGGCGATTTTGCCAAAATTTCCTGCTGATTTTCTCAAAAAACCCCCAGAGCGTTCTAAGTTTTTTCAAAAATTCATCGAAAGTAAATTCATAAAATGCTTAAAATAAGTGGTTTATGGATTTAGTAAAAATGTCTCAATTTAATCTTGCGAGGAAAGTGTATTTCAGTGTACTTTGATGCCGCTGACACAATCACCCCCTCGCCCAAGTGGAAATCGACAACCAACGCTGCACGGGATTTCACCCGTATAAGATCGACCCGAAGTTTCGGGTGTCGGTCCAAGCGTCCTGGCGTCCCGAGGCGGGAAATTCCCTTTACCTGATGTTCGCCAAGGACCTTGGCGTGCCGCTGGTCCGGGTGCTCAGCAAGGATTCGTTCAATCACAAGGTCGCAACGATCAACGAAAGCGACAAGACCCCAGCCGAGAAGACCAAGCTGCTGGCGAAGCTCGCCCTGCTGGTCCGCGAGGCGAATGTGAACGAGCAAGGCAAGCTGCTCGTCCCGAAGGACCTCAGCGAGCAGGCCGGCATCTCGCCGGACTCCGACGTCGTGCTCGCCGGTCGCGGCATGAATTTCGAAATCTTCAGCAAAGCGAATTTCGACACCTACTTCGCCCAACTCACCGACGAGGAC
>CAILVZ010000031.1 GCA_903837825.1 Akkermansiaceae bacterium
CTTGCGAACCCCGACTAATAAAAATCCACTCCATAAAAACAAAACTCATGCATATTGCACGCCAGCTTGTATCTTTAATTCTTATAATCGCCTCTATTTCTGGTTTTAGCAAAATCGCAAATGCGGAGTCCCTCATGGATAAGATCACAGCATCGAAGAGACCAATTGTGTTATTCGGAGCTAGTTCGACGGCATTGCGCCCTGGAACAAAAACTTACTCCGAGATTCTCGAGCAAACTTTTCAGGAGAAAAATATCCCTATCGAAGTGATCAATGCTGGCGTTCCGGGGAACACCACGGCGTTGGCTCTTCAGCGATTTCAAAAAGATGTCTTGGACCACAATCCCACCTTGGTGGTCATACAGTTTGGAATCAATGATTCCGCAGTGGATGTTTGGAAAGATCCCCCCAAAGAAAAACCGCGTGTGGAATTGCCTGCTTATTTGACGAACATGGAGTCAATGATCGACAGGATTCAAAATCAAAACGGCGAGGTCATTTTAATGTCCCCCCAACGCATGTCCTGGTCGAAGAAGACTCGTGAATTATATGGCAAGCCGCCATATGTCTCTGATGATGAGGAGGGATTCAATGTGATCCTGGACACCTATGTTGCGGGATTGCGTGAATTGGCCGTGAGAAAAAACGTTCGTTTCATCGATATCAACGCGGCCTATTCCAAGCATCCTTCAGACTCTGGAAAACCTTATTCCGAGTTACTCAATAAAGATGGCATGCATCCCAACGATAAGGGGCATAAGCTGGTTTTCGATCTTTTGATCGAGGAGCTTTCGCGGCCAATATCGAAGCAGTGACCAGCCGCGAGGCCCTTGCTCCGAGCTTGATGGTTGAGACGCGCAATGGGCGGGTTTGACATTCCCTGTGGTTTGCTTGAAGCATGTGGCCAATGCCACAAGTGAAGCCAAAGATGCAGGGAAACGGGGTCACTGCTCTCCGCGAAAGTCTGATTGAGATCAGCCGGACCAACAGATGGCCTTTGCTGGAAGCCCTGCCCGTCACGCGTTTCTTGGGAAAAAGCTACGGGATTTCGAACGTCAGCGCGTTTCGAGTCCTGAATGAGTTGAGCGATTCCGGGCAGCTTTGGCGCGCTGCCAACGGTCGGTATTTTCTCCCGGAGGCCCGCCGACTTTTAGAAAAACCTGTAATGCTCGCCTGCCTGATCCGGCGCTTGGAACACTGGACCCAAGTCGGTCGCGAAATCATGCTGGGGGTCGATGATGTGTGTGGAGAGCTGGAGCGGGCCATGCTGCTCGTGCATGATCGCGTGCTTTTCCGGCAGACAGACCCAACGGCCCTGTCCTTATCGGGGTCCGATCACGAGATTCGGCAGACCATGGAGGATTTTCTTCTCGTTCACTCCGAACGCATTCGAGGAGTCGTTCTTGACGAGTTATGGCCGGAACGCGTCTTGGCGCAATTTAAAAAACGCATTCCGCATGGCGTTGTGCTCTATCGCAGCACGAATCTGCCTTTCCTCGGTTGCGTGTCCGCCGATGGGCAGGATGCCGCGCGGATGGTTTTCAACCTTGCCGGGCAAAACCAATTCGCCAAGCTAATCATCATACTTCCCTTTCGCGGCTACGCGCCATCCGAGGAAATGCTCGATGCACTACAGGCGGCCGCAAAAGAGCCCTTTGGAGAAGCGCCTGTGGTCACGTTGGATGCCTCTTCCTCCGCCCTGCAAAATCTGGTGACCGGCTTGCGCAAAGAGCGTCGCAAAACCCTTCTGGTCGCCACGGAGGACAATGCCGCCGTCGCAGTGCTGGATGCTCTCCGCCAAGCTGGCATGGATGTCCCCGGGCGCGTTGGGCTCGTCACAACCATGGGGAGCAGGATTGCCCTCGACCGCTCGATAACCTCTGCCGGGTTCGATTTCCGCCTCATGGGCGCCGAGGCTGCCC
>CAILVZ010000032.1 GCA_903837825.1 Akkermansiaceae bacterium
CAACACTTGGGCGCCCAATTGCCCCATGAGTTGTAAATGAAGGTGTAGCCATCGGATGTCTCGTCCAGTTTTCCGCCTGCAACCGTATTGAGTTTCTGCACTGTGGGCGGGGTCAATGTGGGAACAGAGTTAAACGAAGGGTTCCCACCGGAGACTGCTCCTCCACTGTTATTCTCGGAGTTGGTGCTCCATTGGAAATTATTGCTCCAGTTCGCATTTCCACTAGGGGCAGTCACATTCAAAGCCGCCAACACGGCACAGCCATCTCCATCCAGACCGGTGGTCGTGTTGTTATCGGTATTCGATCCGTTGACCACACCAAGCTTTGCGTCGATATAGTCGTCGAAGCGGTAGGAAGAAAGAACGCCGGTGTAATAAAGGGGAAACTGCTGCCAAAGAAGGCCGTATGTGACGTTCATGTTGGCCGGACGTTCGATCACTTCATATCCAAGGATCGAAACGAACTTACCCACCTTGAAGTCCCACCCGTTACCGACAGGCGCCCGGATAGCAACATAAGCCTGCTCCAAAAAGAGAGCGTTGGAATTTTGATCCGTATTGTTGGCTTGAGAGTAGGTATTCCGGTTGATCAGGTAGTTGGCATCTTCACCAATCATCACATCGGTCCGAAATCCCGCTTGGGCCTTGTTCTCTGAAGTCAGAGCCTTCTCCAGGGCAATTTTCACCGCATAGAGGTTGAAGTCACCCTGCTGCGCCGTATCGGAACCAAAGCGGCTATAGGTTTCAGAGTTTGCTGAACCGGTGAAGTTGTAGCTGTAGCCGGCATCCACGTAACCAGAAAGCTTGATTCCCTTCTGGGCTGTTTCGACGAAGTTGTTTTGCACCATCTTCTTGGTGTCTTGGGCCGATGCTTCGGGGGAGCTATCTGCCATCGAAGTTGCGACAAAGGCCACCAAAGCGACCGTCATGATTACGTTGATTTGTTTTGTCATGGACTTATCTCCTAGGACTCAAATTTCTTAGAAGCTGTAGACGACTTCAGCCCCGGCGTAGTGAGCAGGCCCCGAAGATCCACTCACGGCTGGCGTTCCGACGATGTTGTTTCCCCAATCAAGACGGTACTCAGCCCGAATGAGAAGGTTGTCGATCACATTAAAGCCTGCTGTCAGGGTGTATTCCCACCAGCTTTGGGTCGCATCGTAATTATTGATCGGCTGATCAAAGTTAGCATTCCACTTTCCGGAGTTGTTTCCACCCCGATACTCACCTCGACTGGCCAAGTTAAACCAGTCATTAAATTGGTACTTCGCATATGTCCCGGCTCCGTACCAGGTTACTCCGCCAAAATTCTGAGTGGTGCTGTTAGCCGTGCCTAGGACGGTGTTAAAGGCAAGCAGGAGCTTGTCGTTTGCAAACTTCGGAGCCCAGTTCCCCCATGAGTTGTAAATAAAGGTGTACCCGGAACCACTGTCATTATTCAGGTTGGCCACTGGCGTGGCATTGTTAGCTTGGGAAAGGCGGGTCTCATTTTCGCTATTTGAGCTGTACTGAAAGTTATTGCTCCAATTAGCGTTGCCCCCAGGTGCAGTCACATTGAGCGCTGCCAGAACCGCACACCCGTCGCTTGCAGTCGACCCGTATGTGGCATTCCCCGTGGAAGTGTTGTTGTCCGTGTTGGATCCGTTGACCACCCCAAGCTTCGCGTCGATATAATCGTCAAAGCGGTAGGAAGAAAGAACGCCGGTGTAGTAGAGAGGAAACGTCTGCCAAAGGAGTCCGTAGGTAATGTTCATATTGGCAGGTCTTTCGATCACTTCATAACCAAGGATCGAAACGAACTTACCGACCTTAAAGTCCCACCCGTTACCCACCGGAGCACGAATCGCCACGTAAGCCTGCTCCAAGAAAAGTGAGTTCGAGTTCTGGTTCGTATTATTCAAAGTGTTGGGCTGAGCGGAGGCATTGCCGCGATTAGCCAAATAGGAGGCATCCTCACCGATCATGATGTCGGTACGGAACCCGGCTTGAGCCTTGTTCTCATTCGAGAGAGCCTTCTCGAGGGCTATTTTCACCGCATAAAGGTTAAAATCACCCCGCTGGGCATCATCACCTCCGAAACGACTATTGACCTGGGAATAGCTCCCGGAGCCGGTGAAGTTATAGCTGTAGCCCGCATCCACATAGCCAGAGAGCTTGATCCCCTTCTGGGCTGTTTCGACGAAGTTGTTTTGCACCATCTTCTTGGTGTCTTGGGCGGATGCTTCAGGAGTGCTGTCTGCCATCGATGTTGCGACGAATGCCAACAAAGTGACCGACAGGAATGTTCTGATTTGTTTGCTCATGAAATGAAACTCCTTTTTGCAGATGTTTTAGTGAAAAATAAAAATCTCAAAAATAAACAGAAGAAGCAACTCGGAAATACTCAAGTTTTCACAACGAATTAAAACCTCATCTCACCCACAAAAACACAAACTCTGTCACGAAACTGTCACGGCGTTATTCATTTTCTCGTATCTATTTGCATGAAAACGCGGACGGAACGGGGG
>CAILVZ010000033.1 GCA_903837825.1 Akkermansiaceae bacterium
AGGCATCCATGATTTGTTCCAAGCTTGCCCCAGGTTGGCCGTATCCGATGTTCTCACGGATGGTGCCGCCGAACAACAATACCTCTTGGGGAACGACCGCGATCTGCGAGCGTAGCGCTTGCAAGGCGATGTCCAGGGCGGGGCGACCATCGAAGAGGACTTGCCCCTCGTCTGGGGCATTGAATCCGAGAATGAGGGAAAACACGGTCGATTTCCCCGCACCCGATGGGCCGACGAGCGCAACCCGTTGGCCGGATTTCACTTGAAACGAAAGATCGGTTAGAACTTGGACATCGGGCCGAGATGGGTAGCGGAACGAGACATTTTCGAGCGCGAGCGAACCATCGAGCTTTGCGTCAGCATCACCGTGCACGCGCTCGGTTGCAGAATCTAACAACTCGCGGAGGCGCTCGGTTGCCCCGGCGGTTTGTTGGAATTGGGAGATGATTTCTGGAAAGGTTCCGAGCGACGCGCCGACGAAGATCGAGAAGAGAATGAACGAGGTGAAATTGGTCCCGTTGATCTGTCCGTTGGCAAGCATCCGAGCGCCGAACCATGCCACGAACGCGATGGTCCCGAAGAGCGCGAAGATGATGAACGCGAGAAACGCCGCACGGTATTTGGCACCACGCAGGGTGACACCGAAGAAACTTTGGAGCGCGCGATCGTAGCGGGCGGCTTCAAATGGTTCATTGGTGAACGATTTCACATCGGCGATGCCTTGCACCGTCTCCTCGATGACCGTGCCTGCATCTGCGAGCGAATCCTGTGCCGCCTTGGAGAAGCCCCGCACTTTTTTGCCGGTCAACGCGATCGCAAGAACGACAAATGGCACGCTACCAAGCATGATGAGCGAGAGTTTCCACGAAGAAACGAAAATGAAAATCAGGCCGCCGATGAGGATCACCGTTTGTCTAACCGCCTGAGGCACCGTGTTGAGAAGGGTGTCGCGTACCACCCCAAGATCGGCAGACACGCGGTTGCTCAGCGCCCCAGAGCGCTGTTCTTGGAAGAACTGCATTGGCAAGCGGACGAGATGTGAAAAGAGATCACGGCGGAGGCGGTTCAACGCGGATTCGCACGAGCGGATGAACCCTTGAACCCGAAAGAATGCGACGACGGCTTGCAGCCCAAGAACCGCAACCAACTCAAGCACCACGCGGTTCGATTTTGCGAGCACGACCTGCGGATCAATCCCGGCCTTGAGGGCATCGGTGGGATTACCGATCAGTTCTTTCAGAAACCAAGGGAATGCCAGCGAGAGCATCGCCGTGAAAAACAAGGCGACAAGCGATGGGAAGAACACCGCTTTTTCCCGCATGAGGTAGCCGAGAATCCATCGGTGCGAGGAAATGGACGCTTTCGGTTTCAGTTCAGGCATCCACCAATGTGAAACCATCAGGCGTGCGCCGTCAACCGTCGGAATCCGCTTGAACGATCTTCTCCAAGGATCTAGCGTGGAAGAGTCGCCCGGCCCATCATGAAGCTTCTTCTTCCAAGCGCTGCCCTCGTTCTCGCCAGCCTCAGCCTGCCAGCCTCAGCGATGATCGTCGCGGGTGCCAGTGGCGGGGGCAACAACGCCAACAATACGACTCAGGCGCAAGTCCAGAGCGAGATTGGCAATTCATTTCTGAACTTTGGCAATGTGGTCTCTTACTCGGATGCCTCTGGGCTGTACTTGGGGTATAATGCCACCACCAAGGATGTCTGGGTTTTGACCGCGCGCCACATCAGCAGCAGCAACACCCAAGGGGCGACGATCACCATCGATGGCCTTGTTTATGATCGCAAACCCGACGGCACGGATGGCTTCGGGTTGCTTCCTGGTGGCGATCTGCGATTGGTGCGCTACGGTCGGAGCGACCTCGCTGTGCCAACCCTGCCAGCCGTCAATCTATCGACCACCGTGCCCACCGCATCCACCACGCTAGTGATGATCGGCTTTGGACAGAACCGGAACGAGAACGCAACGACCAATCGATTTTTTCAAGATTCAACCTCAGTCACTGTGGGGTCGGGCTACCATTGGTCGGGCACCAACGTCGAGCGCTGGGGGACCAATCAAATCGAGGCAGAGTTTCTCGACGCGTTGGAGACGGTGCCCGTTTCTGGGGTGACTGGCACTTTTTCGTTAGGGCCTTACTCGACGATCGGTTACATGACCGACTTCGACCAACCAGGGTCTGGCCAGTGGTTCTCAAGCAACGAGGCACAAGGATCGCTGGGTGACTCGGGCGGCAGCGCATTTTACTACTCGGGCGGGAAATGGTACCTGTCTGGTATCATGTCCTCGGTGGCTCCCTTCAATGGCCAAGCGTCAAACACCTCCGCGTTTGGCAACCTGAGCCTACTCACAGATGTGGCGAGCTACAGCGGAGCGATCGGGACCTCGCTGAGTGGCGTGACGCTGATTCCCGAACCGACGGGCTTGGGCTTACTGATGGTTTCGGTGCTCACGATGTTGACAAGACGCGGTCGGACGCGCGGGTGAGGGGTGAAATCGTTTTGAAAATGGACTTAAACGCGACCGGGACGCGAGGTCGGTGGATTTTCTGTGGGAGAGCTCTCATCCAACCTCGAAGCAGGAGATTTTGAAAGAACGACCTGAGATCGATCCCCATCCCCCAAAAGCGATTTCCAATCAGATTGACTTTTCCGGGGGGGTGGAGATATCACCCCAACATGCTCATGGCTAAACATCGCAATGCCGCTGCCAAACTCGCCCTCTGTGTGGGCCTGATGCAGTCAACGGCTTTAGCGGTCACCGTCGCGCCGAACCTGCTGGTCAACGGCGATTTCGAGAATCAGCCGAACTGGGGCAAGGGAGTTGACGGCGATTCTGGTTTCACCTTACTCACGGGGGCCGCCATGCCTGGCTGGACGATCGAAGCCGGTCACGGAGTCACCGTTCACAACACGAGCCTGTATCCGACCATCTCCGGCAACTACAGCGTCAACATTGATGGTGAAGGCATGGGGGGTGTGAATGCGAGTTTCTATCAGGATTTCGCCAGTGCCATCGGTACGCTCTACGCCCTGAATTTCGACTGGTCGATTTGGGGCGCCAACACGTCGCCCAACCTCGATGTGAGTGTGACCGACACGACCACTTCAAGCGTGCTGTACCATGGCAATTTTGCATGGGCCTCCGGCGCGCATAGCGAAAGCGCGCTTTTCAGCGGTACTGGCAATGCATTGCGCCTGCGAATCCAGGAATCGCCATCAACTGGCTCCAATGACAACGCATACATGGTGGACAATTTTTCAGTAGCCGAGGCCGTGCCTGAACCCGGTAGCTGCGCGGTGATGCTGGTGGGCCTCAGCCTTCTAGGCATGGTGGCGCGGCGACGCACCAGAGCGTAAGTGCAGGGCAGATGAGGTGGGCTTAAGCCTTGGTGGCGGGGTACGTTAGATGTGCGCCCACCGCGTCATTGCGGTGTGAATTAAATGAATTTGAAGAGCTTTTGGGCGGTTGGCATCCATGACTTGTTGGGTTTTTTTGATTCTGTAGTTCATGGGGTAACCGAGACAACGACGAATCTGTCCTCATCTTCATCCGCATAGGGACCACGACGCTCTAGCGTGAAGTCTAATCGTATGGGCGAAACAAGCCGGACCCGCGTCGATTTGGTTGCTGCGTCATGCCGCACCTCAAACTTAAGATCACCAGTTGGAATCTTCTTAAGCAGGTCGAGTAGAGCCTCTGGGGAATATCCGTGCTTTGGATGGATCTCGATACGATGAAGATCCGTTGTAGTAAGAAAGCGCCGAAGCTGATCCTTCTGTGCGGCCGAGATCAAAGTCCGGACAACTTCTTCATGGCTGAGTTGGTCAGCCCGAGCAGTAGTTATCGCACAGACTAGAAACGTGATGATGAGGATCTGCTTCATAGGACTGGTTTTCTTCTGCCCAACAGTGTTATTAAGCGATCGGTCGGGTTTGGGGGGTGATACATGACCGGTCGGTGATCAGGGTAAAAGGCAACCCGGAAGTGCAGATTTCAGCTTCCTCGTTCATAGCAGGTTTTTTATCACCGGCAGGATGGCGAGCCAAGCGTTTAAGCGGGTGTCTGGAATGTTTAGCGGCTCAGAGGTGGCCCCATTCAAATTCCCAGCAAGACAAAAAAGTTGATGCGTCCCCAAGCAACCTAGGACCTCACCAGCCACTAGAGCTGGAGCATCAACGGATCAGAAAGTAGAAGGCCACGGCAAAAAAGCCGAACCAGACGGAGGAGACCTGAGTAAAATTCAGTGCTCGCGCGCCCGAAGACTCCGCCGGATCGTCTGGGTGGCGGCCGAAAAGCCGATCGTATTTCACCAACATCCACAGCCCGAGGCCGGACCAAGCGACCAAAAACAGGGCCAGAGCGATTTTCATGAAGAGGATCATAGCGGAAACAATGCCGCCATGATGCCGCTGCAAAACGGGCTAAGCAAAACTTTTTCTACAAACCTAAATCGGAAACTGGGCGTGTTGGCTCAACCGCTTTGAGCGAGGGGTGAAGTGCTTGTTCTCGATGTTTGTTCTCGATGCTTGCAAAGGGCTCAACGAGTGATCACCTCTCAAATACCCAAGTCGCGCCCGATTCTCGGCCATTTCATGCTAAAATCGGTTCTGTTGAGCTCCGGCAACAAATCCAGATTTGAGCCCATGCGAATCTTTTCATTTTCCCAAATCTTTTCATTTTCCCAGACAAAAAGTATATTTTCCTCTTGCAGCGTGGGCTGGGAGCCATAGGATGGGGGCATGAGCAGTAAGCGGTGGCTGTCGCCTTGGAAGGACTCGCGGGAAAAGCCCGTGATCTACCACTGCATCAGCCGGGTGGTGGACCGGCGATTTGTCTTTGGCGACGAGGAACGCGAGCACTTCCGGATATTCATGCGGATGCAGGAGAATTTCTCGGGATGCCGGGTCTTGTCTTAC
>CAILVZ010000034.1 GCA_903837825.1 Akkermansiaceae bacterium
ACTTTTGGGATCTCGGCAGCAACTAGGTTTGCTGCAAAAGCGAGGGATGCAAGTGTGGCACAAATTTTCATCGTTCAGTCGCATGTTGGGCGTTACCCGTCGGAAACTCAAGCGACAATCGTGCCCAAGCTTCAGCAGACAAGTTTGAGCAATGCAATAGCCTCACGCATAGCTGCGGATGGACACATGGACTTCTTCGTATACGAGGGGCTCCTTATGGAGAGTTGGAGCTTTACCCTCGCCATTGTATTGCCAAGCCGCGACGTGTGAGAAGTTTGCGTCGTTGCGCTTGGCTTCACCGGCTTGCGTGGTTCCCGCAACAACTTCTGGGTCATTTTCGAAGAACTGATGTTCGGTGCGGAAGTGCCCACCGCAGGATTCTTCACGCTCGAGAGCGTCGTGGCACATGATCTCGCCAAACTCGAGGAAATCTGCGACGCGCCCAGCCTTTTCGAGCTCCATATTCGCTTGGTCGCCAGAACCTGGGATGATGATGTTTTGCCAAAATTCCTCGCGGATTTGCGGGATTCTCTCGAGTGCTTCGGTCAGGCCCTCGCGCGAGCGGGCCATGCCGCACTTGTCCCAAATGATCAATCCGAGCTCGCGGTGGAATGAGTCCACGGTGCGCTTGCCGCGGATCGAGAGGAGTTTGGAGATCCGTTCACGGGTCTCGGCCTCGGTTTGTTTGAACTCCGGCATTTCGGTGCTCACGGTGCCGGGTTTTTGGGTGACCAAGTAGTTGGCGATGGTGGATGGGATGACAAAATAGCCGTCTGCCAGGCCCTGCATGAGTGCGGATGCGCCGAGGCGGTTCGCCCCGTGGTCCGAGAAATTTGCTTCGCCGAGGACATGAAGTCCGGGGACATTCGACATCAGGTTGTAGTCCACCCAGAGTCCGCCCATGGTGTAGTGGACGGCTGGGTAAATCATCATCGGGACCTTGTAGGGGTCTTCTCCGGCGATTTTTTCATACATTTGGAAGAGATTGCCGTAGCGGGCACGGATGGTCGCTTCGCCGAGGCGTTTGGTGGCATCGCGGAAGTCGAGATAAACTCCGAGGCCCGTGGGGGCGATGCCGCGGCCTTCGTCGCAGACCTCTTTGGCGGCGCGAGATGAAATGTCACGCGGAGCAAGGTTGCCGAATGATGGGTATTTCCGCTCGAGGAAGTAGTCGCGTTCGTCCTCGGCCACATCGTTCGGGCTGAGTTGCTTGTTGCGGATTTTAGCGGCGACCTCGGCTGATTTCGGTGCCCAGATGCGGCCGTCATTGCGGAGTGACTCGGACATCAGGGTGAGCTTGGATTGGTAGTCTCCGCTCACGGGAATGCAGGTCGGGTGGATTTGCGTGTAGCAGGGGTTGGCAAAAAATGCACCGCGGCGGGCTGCACGCCAAGCCGCGGTGACGTTGCATCCCATCGCGTTGGTCGAGAGGAAAAACACATTGCCATAGCCACCGGTCGCGAGGATCACCGCGTCGGCGGCATGGGTGGAAATCGCCCCTGAGTTCAGGTCGCGGACGACGATCCCTTTGGCATGCCCGTTGACGAGCACCAGATCGAGCATCTCGGTGCGAGGGTACATTTTAACACCGCCCTTGTGGATTTCCTTCTCTAGCGCTTGGTAGCAACCGATGAGAAGTTGCTGTCCAGTTTGGCCACGCGCGTAGAACGTCCGTGAGACTTGCGAGCCACCAAAGGACCGGTTGTCCAGCAATCCGCCATACTCACGAGCAAAGGGAACGCCTTGGGCAACGCATTGGTCGATGATCGAGTTTGAGACTTCCGCAAGGCGGCGGACATTGCCCTCACGAGCGCGGAAGTCACCTCCTTTGATCGTGTCGTAAAACAAGCGATGAACCGAGTCGCCGTCGTTTTGGTAGTTCTTGGCGGCGTTGATGCCACCCTGCGCGGCGATCGAGTGAGCGCGGCGTGGGCTATCCTGGTAGCAAAAGCATTTCACCTGATAGCCCATCTCTGCGAGTGAGGCTGCGGCAGAGCCACCCGCGAGGCCGGAGCCAACGACGATGATCGTGAACTTCCGTTTGTTTGCAGGGTTGATGAGCTTGGAGTCCAATTTGTGCTTGGACCATTTTTGATCAAGCGGGCCGGACGGGATTTTGCTGTCGAGGACAATGGACATGGTGTAAATGCGGTGGAGTTTCCGACGAAAAAAGGGTTAGGCTAAGAAGCCGAGGAGAACGGAGATCGGGATTGAGATGAAGCCCACCCAAATCACGAGGCTGTAGGCGATCGAGAACTGCTTGATGAGCCCTTGGGCTTTCTTTGATCGTAGGCCAAGTGTTTGGAAGATTGAAGCGACTCCGTGGGAGAGGTGCGAGCAAAGTAGCGTCATGGAGATCACATAGAAAAGGACCACGAGCGGGCTTTTGAATCCAACGATGACCATCTCGTAGGGGTCGGTCTCGCCGATTTTAGCCAAATTCGAATCGACCCGAACCGTGTAGTGGAGGATATGGAAAATCACGAATGCGAGAATCGTGAGGCCCGAGAGGATCATGATTCTTGATGATTTTGAGGCCTGGATGGTGGCCTTGTATTCGTAGGCTTGACGGCTTGCGCGGTTTTGACGGGTTAGGGAAATCGTACCGATGACATGCAGGGACAGCATCATAAACAATACGACCCGTGCGATCCAGACGCCGGCGCCATGCAGCATTGAGTGAAGGAATTCGGCATATTCGTTGAAAGCGTCGCGGCCGACGTACATTAGGAGATTCCCAGAAAGGTGGCCTGCGAGGAAAATCACAAGGACGAGCCCAGTGACGGCCACGACGATTTTTTTTCCGATGGAGGAGGACCAGTAGGTGTTGAGGCAGCGGCTGAGAGCGTTCATGGCAAGTGTTTGGTTCCGAAGGTTTCGCGAACCGGCCGAGAAATAAGCAGGGAAGGGCAGGTTTTCAAGGGGAGAGTCGGTCTAGAATGAAATCAAGCAGTGAATCAGGAGGTTTTGAGCATTTCTTGAGGGGAAATACAGGAATTAGACGCATGGGGCCGCATTATTTTCCGCAAACTAGCCACGTGGATGGAACTGACGGTGCACCGACTTGAGTCGCTGGCGGTCGACGTGAGTATAAATCTGGGTGGTGGAAATATCGGCATGGCCTAAAAGTTCTTGGATCACCCTCAAGTCCGCACCGCCTTCCAGGAGGTGAGTTGCAAATGAATGGCGCAGCAGGTGGGGGTAGATATTCTGGTCGATGCCGGCCGCTGCGGCCCGTTGTTTCACGATTTGGCGCACACGGTCGGGCGATAGCGCCGTCCCGAGAACACTGATGAAAAGGTGTGAGGAGGTTTTGCGGGTGATTAGGTTCGGGCGCTCGTTGCTAAGGTAATCCGCGATCGCCTCTCTGGCCTTGTTGCCGACACGCACGACTCGGGTTTTGTCTCCCTTGCCGGTCACGCGGATGAAGCCCTCCTCAAAATCCATCATTTCGAGACGCACTTTGCACAACTCGCTCAAGCGAAGGCCAGACGAATAAAAGAGCTCGAGAATTGCAAGGTCACGCCGTCCGAGCGGGTGGGCGGGGTCGATGGATTCGAGCAGTTTGGTCAGTTCGGAGGTGTGGAGAGTTTCTGGCAGCGTTTGGTCCGGGCGCGGGGCGAGCAATGGCTCCGCTGGGTCCATTTCCAAGGCGTTCTTTTCCACCATCCAGCGAAAAAAAACCTTAAGGTGCACGGTCGCAATTCGCAGCGATGCTGCATTCAAACCGTGATCCTTTCGGTAGCCCAAAAATGTGGCAAGCTCGTCGGTTCCGAGATCGGCCAATGCGAAATTTTTCTTCCGCATCCATCCGGAGAGGGAATCCAGTGTCTGGCGAACCGACCATTGATAGGCCTCGGAAAGTCCGCGTTCGGTCGCAAGGTACCGGATGAATGCATCGCTACTGGCTTCCATAAGACGCCTGAATCATCACTGTTCTACAACTCCGAGTAAAGCCTCCAACGCATTTTGATTCAGTCGGGGGCGGCGAGTTGATCTGAATGTGATCAAGGCTTGTCGTTTTGTCATCTCTCACCGATCCTAGCGGCACCCTTGCTTGCGGGATGGTGATTTGGCATCCCCAGCGTACTTTCGGCATTTTCCATTTTTTAACTCATGCGGATCATCTTCATTGCGACTGGCGACATCGCGCTTCCTGCATTCCGACATTTGCTCGTCCATGGTCCAAAGCCATTGGCCTTGGTAACCCAGCCTGACAAACCCACCGGGCGGCACCAGACCATGACGCCGCCTCGCATCAAGTTGGAGGCGGTTGCTGCGGGGATTCCGGTTTTTCAGCCAGAGAAAATTGGTACCATTGCCGAGGAATTGGCGGCCTTGGAGCCTGATGTCCTCGTAGTCATGGCGTATGGTCAGATCCTCCGGAAGAACGTGATCACTTTGCCAAAACTGGCGATTATCAACCTGCACGCGTCATTGCTTCCCAAGTATCGTGGTGCAGCCTGCATTCAGGCAGCCATCGATGCGGGCGATGTGGAGTCGGGCATCACTTCGATGCACGTCATTCGTGAGTTGGATGCGGGTGATGTGATCCTTGCTAGATCCATTCCAATCGCGTTGGATGAGACTGGAGGGAGCTTGCATGATCGTCTAGCAGATTTATCACCTCAGGTGTTAGAAGATACGCTGAAGGGGCTTGCTGCAGGATCGGCGACGCGCATTTCTCAGGATGCGGCCGCATCGAGTCATGTGTCGAAATTGGATCGTGAGGATGGTCGCATCGACTGGTCGCAGAGCGCCGTCGCGCTTGAGCGGCGCATCCGTGCCTACGATCCGTGGCCAGGGACCTATGCGATTGCCACCGAAGAGGGTGGGGCGAAGCGGTTGAAGATTTTTCCGCCCACCACTGTGATGGATCAGCCATTGAGGGCGGGGGAGGTCTTGGATCAAGGTAACGAGTTGATTGTCGGTTGCGGCCATGGGGCGCTCCGCATCGAGAATGTCCAGCCTGAGAGTGGGCGTAAAATGTCAGCTGCAGACTATCTGCGTGGGCGGAAGCCGACGGCTTTGCTCTAACACTTCAATCGCACTCCTTAGATTCAAAGGGCTGCAGCGATTTTTTCGAGTCCTTCAAGCATTCGCTCGCGCGGGCAGCCGAAGTTGAAGCGGATCCATCCGGGCCAACCAAAGAACGCTCCATCGGACAAAAACAGTCCTGCTTTTTGCTCGAAGTGTTGGGCGGGGTTTTCGACGCCCATCTGGCGAGCATCGATCCACGCAAGATAGGTGGCCTCGCCAGCTTGTACGGATAATCCTGGGCAACGCGTGGCGATGAAATCGACGAGCGTGTCGCGGTTAGATTTGAGATAGGCGATGAGTTCTCGCCTCCAAGGTTCTCCATCGCGGTAGGCTGATTCGGCCGCATAATACGAAAGGGCGCTGATTTCACTGAGTGTGTGGCCACGAGTGGCGGCAAACTTGCGACGGATTGTGTCGTCTGGAATCACGGCGAATGCGTAGCCGAGTCCGGCGATGTTCCATGTCTTACTTGGTGACAGCAGCGTGATGCTCTGCTTTGCGAGCTCGGGCGGGAGGTTCAGTGCTGAGAAATGAGGAGTCTGAGTTTCATCAAAGATCAGATCACAATGGATTTCGTCCGAGACGAGCACCAGGTCATGAGCCACACAAAAGGTGGCGAGCTGGGTGACTTCGTTGGCGGAAAACACTCGGCCTAACGGATTTTGAGGATTGCACAAAAGAAAGACTTTAGTCTGTGGAGTGACCGCCTGCTCCATGGCGTCCCAGTCGAAAGTCCAAGCTCCATCGATGTGAACGTGATCGATCGCAATGAGCGAGACATTCGCATCATGGTGTACGCCGATGAATGGCGGGTAGACTGGTGTGCAGGTCATCACCGCGTCACCGGGTTTGCAAAATGCCCTTGCGGCGAGGGATAACGCTGGGACGAGGCCGCCGAGGTGGATGATTTGATCTAACGGAACCGATGCATGGCGGCGTTCCTGAAGGTAGGCGGTCAGCGCATCGTTGAGCCCCTGATGAGCTTGGGCATATCCGAAAATCCCATGGTCCACTCGGCGATGCAGTGCATCAAGGATCACGGGTGCGGAGGCGAAATCCATGTCCGCGACCCAGAATGGATCCAGCTCAGGCCGGCGGTCGTATTTGATGCAGCCGGTGCCTCGGCGGATGATGGGTGAGTCGAAATCGAATGGCATGGTGCAGGAAGTTGTCGGTGGTCGGCGCAGAAGTTTCAAGCACGGGTTGGCGGATCCATGGCGGGAATCTCATTCAATTTGATGCATTACCGAAACGGAATCGAAAAAAGTGATGGATTGCGACGTCAAACCGAACCAAATCTTGCTTGGAGATGGAACGTCTCCGGTTTTTGGAGATTCGATTGAACAACGCATGGTGGTCGGGCGACAAATGAGGTGGAATTATCCCAGGGAGCTTCCGGTGGTCGAACATCGGGAGGAGATCCTTGCGGCCATTCGTGCGCATCCCGTGGTGGTGATTGTGAGCGAGACGGGGTCCGGTAAGACCACGCAACTGCCGAAGATGGTTGCTGAGGCGCTAGGCGTGGATGGCGGGCGGATCGGCTGCACGCAACCTCGGCGGCTGGCTGCGGCTAGCGTCGCCAAGCGGGTTGCGGAAGAGTTACAGGTCCCGCTGGGTGACTTTGTGGGTTATCAAGTGCGCTTCGAAGATCTGACGTCGCGAGAGACTCGGATCAAGTTCATGACCGATGGCATTCTTTTAGCGGAGACTCAAGGTGACCATGATTTGATGCAGTATGAAGCATTGATTCTCGATGAGGCGCATGAGCGCTCGCTCAACATCGACTTCTTGCTGGGTTATGTGAAGCGGTTGTTAGATCGGCGGAAGGATCTTAAACTGGTGATTTCATCGGCTACGCTCGACGCGGGATCCTTTGCGGAATTTTTCTCGCGCGATGGGGTTCCCGCTCCCGTGATCGAGGCTCCGGGACGGATGTTTCCAGTGACTGAATTTTTCCTCCCACCCTTTGACGATGAAGAATTGGGGCAGCATGTGGCGCGTGCGGTTGACTACCTTGGTGAGGTGGAACCGCATGGGGACGTGCTGATTTTTCTGCCGGGTGAGCGCGAAATCCGCGAGTGTGCCGATGTGCTTGAAGGGCGCCAGTATCGCAGCACGGAGGTCCTTCCGTTGTTTGCGCGGCTGAGCTTGGGTGACCAGCAGCGTGTGTTTCAGCCAGGCAATCGACGCCGCCTCATCCTTGCAACGAATGTTGCGGAGACGTCGTTGACGATTCCAAGGATCGCTTGCGTGATCGATTCTGGCAGTGCGCGGGTAAGCCGCTGGAGCCCGGGGAAGGGCGTCCAGCGCTTGCAGATCGAACCCGTGAGTCAAGCGAGCGCGCGCCAGCGGAAAGGCCGATGTGGCCGCGTGCGGGACGGTGTTTGCGTGAGGCTTTATGACGAGTCCGAGCTAAGCGAGCGGCCAGAGTTCACCGACCCAGAAATCCGCCGTAGCTCCCTTGCGGGGGTGATCCTGCGGATGAAAGCACTCAGCCTGCCAGAGATCGATGAGTTTCCATTTCTCGATCCACCATCGCCTAAAGCAGTGTCCGAAGGCTATCGAACCCTTCGGGAGGTGGGTGCGTTGGATTCGCAGAAAAATCTAACGGACTATGGGCGCCAGATGTCGCGCTTACCCGTTGATCCGCGGCTGGGGCGGATGTTGATTGAGGCTCGCAAGGAACAATGCCTCGCCGAGGTCTTGCCGATCATCGCGGCCTTGGAATCGAACGATCCGCGCGAGCGTCCGGCCGAAAAAGCGCGTGAGGCAGATGCGGCGCACGCCAAGTGGAAAGATGGTGAGAGTGATTTCATTGCGTTGCTTCGGTTATGGCATGATCTTGCGCAGTTCCGCGACGAGCGGGGGCGTTGGAAGCGGAATGCCCTGCGGAAATATTGTGGGAGCTCGTTTCTCAATGCACGGCGCGTGATGGAGTGGGCGAACGTGAGAGATGAACTCGCTGATCTGTTAGAATCTGAATGGAGGTTACGAGTGGGTGAGATTGGCAACGATCTATCAGGTGCTGCAGCCTATGCGAGCATCCATCGATCGCTTTTGTCCGGAGTGCCACGGCAGTTTGGCGTGTGGGATCGCGAGTCGAAATCATACCGCAGTGCCAATGGTGGTTTTTTCGCGGTGTTTCCTGGGTCTGGGTTGTTCTCGTTGCCGAAGCGTTTCGAGTGGGTGATGGGCATGGAGTTGGTTGAGACTTCGCGCCTTTGGGCACGGCGTGTCGCGCGGATTGATCCCCAGTGGGTTGAGAAGGTTGCGCCGCACTTGTGTAAAAGCAAGTATGGGGAGGGGTATTGGGATGAAAACCAAGGGGCGGTATACGGCAAAGAGACGGTGATTTGTGGTGGGCTTCCGGTTGTTGTTGGGCGGCGTGTTCACTATGGTCGGGTCGATCCAAAGGCGGCGCGGCATATTTTCCTGCGGGAGGGGATTGTCGCCAATGGTTTGCGAAACCGCTGTCGTTTTCTCGATCACCTCACCGAGATGCGCGGTGAGATCCAGAGCATCGAGCAGAAATTGCGGCGACCCAACGGGCTTTGGAGTGATGAGGCCGTGTTGCGGTTTTTTGAAGAGCGTATCCCTGAAACGATCCATGCTGCTGCGGCGTTTTATCGTTGGCTAGAGACGAATGAAGATTGTTTAATGTTAGAATTAGGTGATGTGTTAGACGAGGATCTGGCGGATCTCGGTCTAGAAGGTTTCCCTGACAGCATCCAACACTGCGGCGAGGAGTATTCGGTTTATTATCATGCCAAACAAGGTGAGCGTGATGACGGCGTGACGATTGGTGTGCATGTCGATCAATTGCCAAAATTTCCTGATTGGTTAGCGGGTTGGGGGGTAGATGGCAGTCTTCGCGACCGAGCGGAGATTTTGTTGAGGTCGTTGCCAAAAGACTGCCGACGTGCGTGTCAACCGATCGCCCCGATGGCCGAGGGATTTGCGGATCTTTGGAGGTTTGCGCCGAAGGATCGCCCGATTTTGCAAGCATTGTCCGAGTATGCTCGCGAGCGCACGGGTGCTTATGTGCCGGTGACTGACTATGATCTCGCCAAGGTCCCGCTTGAATTGGTGACCAAAATTTGGGTTTGTGATGACGAGGGTGATGAACTGGCCATGGGCGAAGACGTGGCGGTGTTGAAGTTGCAACTTGCAGGGCGGATGCGGGTTCGGTTCGAGGCGGCGGCCAATGCGGAGATCGAGCGCAAGGGAATGAGTTCATGGGATGGCGAGAGCCTACCCGAGCGGGTCGAAACGCCCGGCGGCTCGGCATTTCCTGCGTTGGTCGATGAGGGGGGGACGGTTGCGGTGCGCGCGTTCACCTGTGCGGCGGAGGCGATGGAGGCCCATCGTGCGGGTGGGGCACGTTTGTTGTGGTTGGCGCATGGCGATCAAGTCGCCTACTTGCGCAAAAAATTTCCGTTAGGGTTGATGGCGAAGGTCGAGTTGCCTCGATTGGGCGTAGGCGGAACATCGCTGGATCGTTTGATTCTGTTAGCTGCCGAAGGTGCGGCGGGTGGGGTGTTTCCGCGGTCGCCTGATGAGTTTCGTGGTATCAGCGAAAAGGCGAGGGGACGGTGGTTTGAGGCGGCGGCCGCCATCGGCAAGGCGCTGGATGAGATTTTGGTGATCCTGCCCGACATCCGGCAATGGATTGCCACGAACCGAGACGATCGCAATTTGGGTGGAATCGCCGAGGATCTTGAGCAGCAGCTTGCGTGGCTTTTCCGCAGGGATTTTGTCTGGCGCGCGGGTTTTGCGGGGATTCGCGAATATCCGCGACGGTTACAGTCCATCCGGTCGAGGATCGGCCGCCTTTCCTCGTTGCCCTTGATCAAAGACATCGAGAAGATGGAGCGCCTGCGGAGGCTTTGGGATGGGTGGTTTGCGCGATGGATGGAGCATCCGGATGATGCCAAGCTTTGGCCGCTTGGGTGGGCGCTTGATGAATACCGGATCTCGATTTTTGCGCCTGACATTGCGGTCTTGGGCAAGGTCTCTGAAAAGCGCATCGAGGAAATGCTCACCCGATGAGGGCTGAGATTGCGTGCAAGTTCTGAGAATTCGAGCTTCTCAAATCGAGCGCGGTCGACAAGGCTCGTGCATGGGTAATTTCGAAGTTTCGACGCTCGCCATCTTGCTGGCGACTTGTGCGGGTTTGCTGGGCCTCGCGGCGGTTTTTCTCTATCAGATCACCCGCGGGTTGGCAGTGATCACGCAGCTTTTGTCTGAGGAAAAGACTCGTGGTGCCCCCACCCAGACAGCTCCATCGGCGGCCGAGACCTCCACGGGCGGGGCCTTTGAGGCCTTCCTCAGTGAGGATCCAAGCCGGAGAAGATTGGGAAAGAGCGAGCAGTTCGCCGCCTACCGTCAGTGGAGGCAGGAAAATGGCCTGAACTGGTCAAACTCCTGACGGGGATCGTTAAGAAGTGCGAAATTTCAAGAAAACTTGAAAAATCTGTGAATTTTGTGTTTTTCGGATTGCATCGTGTCTGGTCCCTTGCATCCTCCCGCCGACATTTTCTGGTTCTGAATTTTTTCCGAATCAGCTTGTGAAAAATTTCACAAAGTCCAATCTCCGAGCACTGCAACGCCCTTCTCATGGCAAATATCTTTCCACGCTGGTCCAACTTCCTACCATTTAAGATCGCATTCTGCGCCGGGACCGCAGGTGCAGGTGTGGCGCTCGCTTTTGCGTACTACGCGACTCCCAAGACGCTGGTGGTGGGCTATCAACCGTCGCAACCTATTCCATTTTCTCACAAGATTCACGTCGACCAAGTCGGTTTGGATTGTCGGTATTGCCACTCGTTTGTGGATGTCGCGGGGCATTCGAATGTTCCGACGGGCAGCACGTGCTGGAACTGCCATCAGCACGTTCAGCGTGACAGCCCGAAGCTGGCTCCTCTTCACCGGTCGATGGATGTGAACTATCCCGGATACGATGGAAAGCCGATCGAATGGGTTCGGGTTCACAAGGCGCCTGACTATGTTTACTTTAACCACTCGGCGCACGTGAACCGGGGGATCTCCTGCCAGAGTTGCCACGGAAACGTCAATAAGATGGAGGTGATTTATCAAGCAGAGCCGCATTCCATGGGCTGGTGCCTTGAGTGTCACCGTGCACCGGAGAAAAATCTTCGTCCGCTCGAGGAGGTTTACAACTTTGCCTACAACGACAGCGATGTGTCGAAATACACGAAGGATGCTTCGGTCAAGACCACGCAAGACCTCGGCCTCAAGCTGAAAGAGCAGTTCATGGTGAAGCCCAAGGTCACGTGCGCCACCTGTCACCATTGATCGTTCATCCCAATTTTCCCAATTCTCAAATTTCCCGCAGTTTAACATGAGCAAGCGTATTTGGCATCACCCCGAAGTTCCCGCCGGCGAAACCACCGTCGCCTGGCGCAGTGCGGGTCAACTTGAGGACACGGCAGAATTCCGCCAGTGGCTGGATCGTGAGTTCCCGCAGGGTGCTGCTGAGTTGGCGGATGGAGAGGAGTCCGAGAATTCGCGGCGTTCGTTTTTGAAGCTGATGGGGGCATCCACGGCGTTGGCGGGTTTTGGCATGGCTGCCTGCCGCCGCCCAGAGGGTTACATCGTTCCCTATACCAAGGCGCCGGAGTGGGTGATCCCTGGAAATGCAACTTACTACGCGTCATCCATGCCACGAGCTCAAGGGGCGACGCCACTCGTGGTGACTACCTTCGAGGGTCGGCCAACCAAGCTGGCACCAAACAAGCTTCACCCAGATGCCGAGGGCACGGATGCTTTCGCTCAAGCTTCGGTTTTGGACCTCTACTCACCGTCGCGTTCGCGCAAGGTGCTCAAGAAAGCTCAGGTCGCGAAACGCGCTGATTTTGAAGCGGTAATCGCCTCGTTGGCCGCTGATTCGTCTGCGAAAATCGGCTTCTTGTTCGGTGCGGATGACAGCCCGACTCGGACACGCCTTACCAAGGAATTGGCGGCGAAGTTTTCTTCAGCGAGATTTTATCAATACGAGGCCCTCACAGGTGATGCTGCTCCTACGGCGCTTGGCGACGGGGTGAAACTGGTCGCCAACTATGCGAAGGCAGACCGGATTCTTTCATTGGACTGTGATTTTGCGGGGACCGATTCCCAAGGCCCAGTCACTCCATTTTTCGATCGCCGTAAGCCTGAGGGTAAATTTTACTCGGAAAAGCCAGACGCGAAGAAGATGAACCGCCTTTATGCGGTGGAAGCGGCGTTCACCCTTACCGGTGGCATGGCCGATCACCGTTTGCGTGTTGCGCCGAGCCAAGTGAATGCGGTGGCGGCGCAAATTGCCCGCGGCCTAGGCGTTAAGGCTGGGGTGGCGATCGTTTCTCCCGAACTCTCCGATGCGAAGCAAGTCGCCTGGGTTGCAGGCCTCGTGGAGGATCTCAAGGAGCATGCGGGTAGGTCAATGGTGCTTGCCGGCTCTCGTCAATCGCTCTCGGTTCATTTGCTCGCTCATGCGATCAACGTGGCACTCGGCAACATCGGCGAAGGTAAGCCACTCGTTGCGCTCCAAACCGAGACCAAGGGCCTCGGCTCCATCACCAGCCTGAAGACCGACATCGATGCCGGCGTGGTCGAAGCGCTGGTCGTGCTGACTCCTTCGAATCCGATCCATGATACACCCGCGGATCTGAAATTTGCCGAATCCTTTGCCAAGCTGAAGACCAGCATCCATTTGGGGATGCGTACCGATGCAACGGCTCACGCAGCCACTTGGCACGTTCCAGCCGCGCACTACTTGGAATCATGGGGTGATGCACGAAGTGCACGTGGCACCTACACGATGGTGCAGCCAATGATCCTTCCGCTTTATCCCGATTGCGTGTCGGAGTTGGAGCTTCTCTTGGCCTTGCTTTCGCTCGACGGCAAGCTGCTCAGCGGCGAGGGCGCAAAAGGTGCTGCGTCGCCAGCATACACTGCCGTGCGGAAGACGTTCGCTGGAGTTGGTGGAGAGGGAGAAACCGCGTGGAAGCAGTTGCTCCGCGATGGATTTTTTGCTGGCTCTCACTACGCATCCGTCACCCCAGCCGTCCGGAGCGATATCTCCGCACCGTTGGTGGCCACTGCCCCAACTAAAACTTCACTCGAAGTCATTTTCGCGACCGATTCATCAATCTTCGATGGCCGCTGGATCGACAACGGCTGGCTGCAAGAAGCGCCAGATCCGATTTCCAAATTAACTTGGGATAACGTGGCTCTCGTCGCGCCGAAGACTGCCAAGGAGCTTGGGGTTTATGATCAAATCATCGCTCTTGAAACGCCCTTTGGTTCTCGCTCGCCAGATGATGAAGCTCAAAACCGCACCTCGCCGATGATTCTGGTCACGGTGAATGGAAAATCACTCGAGATCCCTGTTTTGGTTTCCTTCGGCCAAGCAGAAAACACGCTCGTCATCCCGCTGGGCTACGGCCAAGGATTCGACGATCAAGACGAGTTGAAGCGCGGACCGAAGAACGAGTGCCATGTCGGCCTTGTGGGCGTGAATCGTGGGTTTGATGCCTATCCGTTGCGCACCTCCGCAACTTCTTATTTCGCCACGGGCGCAACCGCCAAACCCACGGGCAAACGCTACTCGGTCTCGCTGACGCAAGAGCACAATGCGATGTATGGTCGTGCGCTCGCTCGCGAGGTCTCCACGATGGTGGATGAGGAAAAGGGATCGTTTGCGGCTCAGTTGGCCAATGTGCCCATGCAGGGCAACGACGCCCACGCTCCGCCAAACCTTTCGCTATACAAGCCCGCCAACCGCAAGGATCAACCGCTGATCAATGACCCGCTGCATCAGTGGGGGATGTCGATCGATCTTTCTTCCTGCATGGGTTGCAACTCCTGCCTCGTCGCTTGCCAATCGGAAAACAACATTCCAATCGTCGGAAAGAAGCAGGTCGGGATGGGTCGTGAAATGCACTGGATCCGGATGGATCGTTATTTCGCCGCACAGAAGGACAACACCTTCGACGAAGACAATCCGGAGATGGTCCCGCAGCCAGTGGCTTGCGTGCAGTGTGAGTCAGCTCCCTGCGAAACTGTTTGCCCGGTCAATGCGACGATCCACACGGAAGACGGCCTCAATGCGATGGCTTACAACCGCTGCATCGGAACCCGTTATTGCGCGAACAACTGCCCATACAAGGCGCGTCGATTCAACTACTTCGATTACAATAAGCGCAACCCACTCATTTCTCACAACCTTTACAAGGGTCCGTTTGGTGAGAAGCAAACGGGCGAAGCACCGCACCTTCAGAAGAACCCGAACGTCACGGTCCGCATGCGCGGTGTGATGGAGAAGTGCACCTATTGCGTACAGCGTCTCAAGGACGCAGTGATCCGCCAAAAGCGCGGCCAAAAGCAAGAGGCACTCGTGGCTGGCAAGCCATCGACCGAGATGAAAGTCGATCTGCATACCCTCCGGATCCCTGTGGACTCGGTGAAGACCGCATGCCAAGACGCTTGCCCTGCAGGTGCTATCACCTTCGGCAATCTGCGCGACGAGGAAAAATCCGTCTTGGGCCGCAGCAAGAAAATCGAGCGGAATTACGACCTGCTCAACTACATCGGCACCCGCCCACGCACCAGCTATCTGGCGCGCGTTAAGAATCCGAATCCGAAAATGCCCGACGCCAAGTTCGTCGGTAAGGCGACCGTTCACATGGTCTGATTCATTTCAATCTGAGCTTTTAATTTCATCTAACCATGGCTTCCACCACCCAAACCGCACCTGAGACCCAAACTGGGGTCAAGTTACCGGTGCTTGAGCGCGAAAAGCTCATCCTCAGCGGTCGTTCGTATCACTGGATCACCGAGCGCATTTGTGGCGTTCTTGAAAATCGCCAGCCTTTCCTCTGGTGGCTGCTCTTCATTCCTTCCGCATTGATCGCCATGATCGGTGTGGGCGGTGGACTCACGTACCTCGTTTCGACGGGTGTGGGTGTGTGGGGGATGTCAAACCGAGTCTTCTGGGGATTTGATATCACGAACTTTGTGTTCTGGATCGGTATCGGACACGCAGGAACGCTGATTTCTGCGGTGTTGTTCCTGACTCGCCAAAATTGGCGGACATCGATCAATCGCGCGGCCGAGGCCATGACAATTTTCGCGGTGATTTGCGCCGGGATTTTCCCTGCCTTCCACGTCGGTCGGGTTTGGTTCGCTTGGTTCCTCGCTCCCGTTCCGAATGCGAATGCCATCTGGCAAAACTTCAAGTCGCCACTCCTCTGGGACGTGTTCGCGGTTTCCACCTATTTCACGATCTCATTGATCTTCTGGTATCTCGGCATGGTTCCTGACCTTGCCACCATCCGCGATCGCTGCAAGCCAGGCATCCGCAAGGTGCTCTATGGGATCTTCTCGCTCGGTTGGCGCGGGGGCAATCGCCAGTGGAGCCATTATGAAATGGCCTATCTGCTTCTTGCGGCCCTTTCCACTCCGCTCGTGCTTTCCGTGCACTCGGTGGTTTCGTTCGACTTCGCAACCTCGGTGGTTCCCGGTTGGCACACGACCATCTTCCCACCGTACTTCGTTGCGGGTGCCATCTTCGGTGGATTTGCGATGGTGCTCACGATCATGGTTCCTGCCCGCTTCATTTACGGACTTCAGGATGTGATCACCATGAAGCACATCGACAACATGGCGAAGATCATTCTCCTCACCGGAACCATCGTCGGTTACGCTTACCTGATGGAGTTGTTTGTCGCGTTCTATTCGGGTGCGATCTATGAAATGGATGCGTTCAAGTTCCGGATCGCTGGTCCATACTGGTGGGCCTACGCTGCGATGATGAGCTGCAACGTGCTTTCGCCCCAGGTATTCTGGTTCAAGGCGTGCCGCGAAAACCTTTGGGTGATCATGATCGTCGCGATGTGTGTGAACGTGGGGATGTGGTATGAGCGCTTCGTGATCATTTGCACCACCTTGGCCCGCATGTGGTTGCCAGGGGATTGGAAGACCTACTCACCCAGTGGAGTTGAGTTGATGACTTTCGTGGGCACGATCGGTTTGTTCCTTGCGCTTTTCCTCATGTTCTTGCGCTTCTTGCCCTGCATCAACATTGCAGAGGTGAAGTGGACCTTGCTTGAGTCCGATCCACACTTTGACGATATCCAAGATCATCCTGACCATGGCGTGATCACCGAGGCCGCCTACCAGAAAGAGCTCGTTTCTTCCAAATAACTTCTAACGAATCACCTTCAACTTTTCACCGTGAGCACCACCCGCAAACGCGTTTATGGCTATCTAGCCGAGTTCAAGAGCGCATCCGCTCTCTACAAGGGTGCGGAGAAAATCCGCGACGCCGGCTTCAAGAAGTGGGATTGTTATTCTCCCTATCCGATCCACGGCTTGGACGGGGCGATGGGCATGAAGCGCTCCATCTTGCCTTGGTTTGTTTTCTTCGGAGGGATGACCGGCACCGCGACCGCTTTCACCCTTGCCTATAGTACTCAGGTGGTCATTTACCCGACGATTGTTCAGGCAAAACCCGCGAACATCTTCACTGTTCCAGCGTTTTTCCCAATCATGTTCGAGCTGACGATCTTGTTCTCAGGCTTCACCGTCTTGTTTGGACTTCTTGCCTTGATCCAATTGCCACGCCTCAACCACCCCTTGTTTGCAAGCGGCCAGTTCAGCAGGGCAACGGATGATGGATTCTTCATCGCCATCGAGGCTCGTGATCCAAAGTTCAGCCCGACAGGAACGCATGATTTGCTCGCCGAGGTTGGCGGGTCAAACATCGAGCTCGTCGAAGAGGAGGACTGATCGAGGAAATCTCCAATCGTAAATCTTAAATTCCACACTTTAGATGCGTTACTTTTTTCTCACTTACGCGCTGATCGCGTTGCTAGTCGTTGGCATCTTCGGGTTCCGCGGCCAGAAGTTTTCCAAGCCTCCAATTCGGATCTTCCCTGACATGGACGAGCAGGACAAGTTGCGTGCGCAAAAGCCCGACCCATTTTTTGCAGATGGTCATGGCGCACGCCAACCTGTCGCTGAAACTCAACCCCGTGGATTCAATGATGCCGGTGCCAAGTCGATCGGCGGAATTCCTGAGTATGAATTCGGCGGCCAAACCGGCTACTACTACACTGGTCACGTGGGAGATTATTTTGGCTCTGGCATGCCGGAAGAACTGAAGCTGAACGAGGAAAGCGCGAATGCTCTGATCCATCGGGGGAAGGAACGCTTCGGAATCTATTGCGCGGTGTGCCACGGAAAATCGGGCGATGGCCAGGGAGTCACAAGTCAGTACGGGGTTCCCGGAATTGCGAACTTCCACCTAGATACCTTCAAGCCTGCTTCCTATCCCGACGGTCGGATTTTTGAAACCATCACGCTCGGTAAGGGCATGATGGGTGCATATGGCTACAACATTCCGGTCAACGACCGCTGGGCGATCATCGCCTATGTCCGCACCTTGCAAACCGCCAAAGAGGCCCAAGCCAAGGCTAAATAACTTTTTCCTGACTCCATCGAAATGGCCCATCACCACGTCACCTCCGCCGACATCGCGATCCACGGCGATCATCTGGATGCTTCGAAGACCTCGAAGTTGAAGAGCGTCGCTTTGACTCTTGCGGTTCTCGGCACCGCAGCCAGCGTTTATCTCTTGTTCTTTGCGCCGGAGAAACTTCGCGGGCCCTTTGCTTATTCTTGGCTGTTCGCCTTTTATTATTTCCTCACGCTTTCGATTGGTGGGGTGTTCTGGACTCTTCTCCACAATGTGTCGAACTCAGGGTGGGGGACTTCGGTGCGTCGCACGTTTGAAAACTTGGGATCAACGTTCCCCTGGGTGTTTTTGTTCGGCACGCCGCTGCTATTTCCAAAAGTGCAGGTCTACCTCTATGAGTGGATGAACATCCACAACAAGGCGCCTGGTGCAGTGAAAGAGTATCTCCATCATCATGACCATCTTCTCTACAACAAGTATTGGTTCATGAATCAACCGTTCTGGTATGGCCGCGTGGCATTTTATGCACTTGGTCTCAGCACTGTGATCTATGGGCTCCGCAAACTTTCGACCGCCCAAGACACCGATCCGAAACCGGGAACAAGCCGATTGTTGAAGGCGCGCTTCCATTCGACCTACACGCTGATCATTTTCGCTTTGACGATCACGTTCACCGGCTTCGACTTTTTGATGGGCTTGGACTACCGCTGGTTTTCGACCATGTGGGGTGTGTATCTTTTCGCTGGCACCGCGCTCAATTCGATGGCGGTCATCGTCCTCGTCTGCACCTGGTTGAAGAGCCAAGGCCACCTGAAGCATGTCACCGGACCGGAGCATTTCCACATCATGGGCAAGCTGATGTTCGCGTTCACGACGTTCTGGGCATACATCGCATTCTCCCAGTTTTTCCTCATCTGGTATGCAAACGTGACGGAGGAAACTTCCTACTTTGCCATTCGCAACACGGGCAATTGGAACGTGGCGATGTATTTCCTCGTGTTCGGTCATTTCGTCGTGCCCTTCGTGGTTCTTTTGCAAGCTTGGCTGAAGAAGAATCCGAAATTGCTCTCCATCGTTGCGGTTTACACGCTGTGCATGCACGCGCTTGATCATTACTTGATCACCATTCCTGAACGTGGTGTTTCCTTGGGCAACATCAAGCCAGAGGTGTTCGGTGACATTCAGGTGTCGATCCCAGGTGCGTTTTGGGGCGACATCCTTGCCTTCGTGACGATCGGCTCTGCGTTCATCTTCTTCCTTCTGCGTGCACTCGGTCAACATTCGCTCTATCCGAACCGCGATCCGCGCATCCTTGAATCCGCGAACGTTTCTAACTGATTTTTTCTTCTCTTCCCATGGACCCATCCCGCGATAATCCGCTGATCCGTTTCACCACTTTCTGGTGGGGCATTGGCACCTTCTTCATCTTTGCCGCATTGCTTGCCGTGATCTGGCTTTTTGTTCGTCCGGAGCCTGCCTCGCTTGAGGATGCTGCTGCCCAGCCACGCTACGCGACGAAGGCCAAGATCGATGCTGCTCAGGCTGCGAACCTATCTCCAGAGTCGATCGAGGCTGCGGCTGCTACAGTGGCCAAGCGTCTGGCGGATTCAAAGCCGGTTGCCGTCAGCGTCCCTGCCCAAGTCGTTCCTGGGTCGGATACCGCAAAGAAACTCGCAGCGGCTCCTCCCGTGGACGCCACGGCGGTCGATACAGCTCCTGCGAGTGCTGACGCACCGATCGATCCAGCGGTGATGGCTTCGGGAAAGGCTTCCTTTCTGGTTTGCAGTGCATGCCATGGTCAAAACGGTGAAGGCGGACCAATCGCGCCGCCGCTCGCGGGTTCGGAGTGGGTGAAGGGGCCGGTGTCCAACCTCATTCGAATCCAGTTGCGCGGTCTGAAGGGCCCGCTCAAGGTCGCCGGCAAGGACTACAACTTTGCGGTAGGGATGGCGGCACTCAGCTATCAGACGGACGAACAAATCGCAGGGGTCCTAACTTACGTTCGAAACAGCTTCGGAAACAAGGCATCTGCGGTGACTGCTGCTCAAGTGGCTGCGCTTCGCAGTGAGGTCGGTAAGCCGCAACTTCCTACCGAGGAACTCGTAAAACCTTAATCTGACTTTTCTTTCATCTTTCAAGCCGATGTCATCTGCCATCCAAACCTCCAGTGATCAGGACGCCTTGCTGCGTGCGGGGATCGATCGTTCGCTTCGTCACCCAGTGATGTTTTTCATGACCAGCGGGGCCGCATGGCTTGCGGTGTCCATCGTCTTGGGAATCATCGCATCGGCCAAGGTGCATAGCCCTACTTTCATGTCGGGCTGCGCTTGGCTTGACTATGGTCGGGTATTTCCATCTCACATCAACGCACTGATCTATGGTTGGGGCTTTCAAGTGGCATTTGCGGTGATCATTTGGTTGATGGCGCGCCTTTCGCGGAAAGAGTGCACCTCGGCTGGAATCATCCTCACGGCTGGACACATCTGGAACCTTGGTGTTTCGCTGGGCCTTGTCGGAATTCTATCGGGAAATGGCACTGGGATGCCTTGGATGGAGTTTCCCTCCTTCGTGTGGCCCGTGTTTTTGGTGGCGTACACCGCAATCGTCATCGGATCGTTCATTCAGTTCCGTGTGCGTCCCGAAGGGCATGTTTACATTTCCCAGTGGTATCTTCTCGCTGCAATGGTTTGGTTTCCATGGGTGTTCATTACGGCAAACACGTTGCTCCATTGCATCCCCGGTCATCCGCTCATGGCCGCTGGCATCAACGCTTGGTATCGGTCTGCACTGATCTTCCTTTTCTTCACCCCCGTCGCCTTGGCGGCCGCCTACTACCTTGCGCCTAAAGTAACCGGTCGTCCGGTCTTCAGTTACTCACTTGCCAAGCTTGGATTTTGGTCGCTGGCGATTATCGCCCCTTGGGCCGGAATGCAAAAATTGATGGGCGCGCCGATCCCGTTTTTCCTTCCCTATGTGGGGGCTGCTGCCACCGTTCTATTTTTTGTCCCAGCGGTTTGCGCGGCACTCAACATCCTCCGCACGACCTTGTCTTCTCCTGAAGTCGTCGCGAGCAGTCCATCCCTTCGTTTCATGTTGGCCGGCATTGGTGGCCTCGTCCTGCTTGGCTTGGCAGCCGTCTGGTTGAATCTTCCAGGATCGACACTGCCACTCACGCAGTTCTCGCTTTCCGGCTACGGGTTCGAAATCCTTGCGATCTATGGGTTTTTCAGTTTCGTGATGTTTGGAGCGGTTTACTTCATCGTGCCACGAGTCACCCGCAGGGAGTGGCTCTCACGTCGCCTGATCAAGATTCACTTTTTATTCTCGGTATATGGTATCATCACGGTCGCCGCAGTCGCTCTTTTCGGTGGGCTCCAGCAGGGGATCGGCCAAGAGGAATGGCAGCAGCCATGGCAAGGTGCCGCCACCCGGGCCTATCCATACGCCGTAGCCACCACCATCGCATGGTGCTTCATTCTTTTTTCTAACATTTTCTTCTTCATCCACCTTGCATTGATGTGGCTCCGTCTTGGACGGCGCAGTCTTCATCCGACGTTATTGGTTTCAGATGCCCACCATGGTCCTGGTCCTCACGGTGAGGAAGGCGATATCGACAACGCTGGCCCGGGTCACGCTGCCGCACATTGATATGGAGTGTTAGATTTTGAATTTCAGCAATTTTCCTAATGAGCTTCCGCACATTCATCCTCGGTTTATCCGCCAGTTTTGGCGCCGCCTGGCTCGCCATCGTCGTCGTGCCATTCATCAAGATGCGCAACCTTGAGCCGATCCAGCTTTCGGAGGCGAATGATGGTTCCACCGGCATCTTTTTCCCGAAGCGCACTGGGCGTGTGGCTGACGGTGCGAAGGTCTATGCTGAGAATGGCTGCTATCTCTGCCATACGCAGGTGGTGCGGCCCACCTATGCGGGAAATGATCTCTATCGCGCGGATTGGGGTGGCTTGAAAGCAGATCCTGACCGAGGTGACACTCGCCGTGAGACCAATGCCTACGACTTCTTCGGTGAGAAATTTGCGCAGATCGGGGTTTCCCGCATGGGCCCTGATTTGTCGAACCTCGGGCGCCGAGTGGAGTCCGAGTATTCGAGCCCGCAAGAGGCGTCCCAATGGTTGCTCAGCCACCTTTACAATCCTCGCCATGAGGCGGACCGCTGGAAGTCCACTTGCCCACCCCATCGGTTCTTGTTTGAGAAGCGTAAGATCAAGGGGAATCCTTCGGACGAAGCCATGCCTTTCGGGGCGGAACATGGAAAAGAGTTGGTGGCGAGCCCAGAGGCAAAGGCGCTCGTGTCCTACCTGCTATCGCTCAAGAAAGACCAAGCCGTTCCTGAGGTGCTTAACTTCGGGCCACCGAAGGCCAAGGGTGCGCGTTGAACCTCATCATTTTCTAACTTATTTCAATCATGTCTCTGCCTAACCAAAATCCAGATCTCGAGGATTCGATCAATGTGAGTGAGGCCCACGAGCGCGTGGTCCGTGAGGCCGCCGCTTGTGCCCGTGAAAATCGCGTGGTTGACAATGGCATCGGCTCCATCTCGATCTGGGCGTTAATCGCTTGTGGTGTCGTTCTTTTGATTGCGGGTGGTGTTCTGGCGGGTGGCGGCGATTTGTTTTCATACAAGGCGACCTTCCGTGAAGGCTATGTCCGTGCCCCAGCACCTGGAGCGGCAGACAGCGGGCCGGTGCCGAAAGAGGCGCTCGCGGCGTACATGGCCAAGGGCGCAAAGATTTATTCTGCCAAATGCAATGGCTGTCACGGATCGGATGCGAAGGGCAATGGCTCGACCTTCCCTTCGCTCGTAGGTTCGGCTTGGGCCAATGGGGAGACCGAGCGTTTCGCCATGATTATTCTCAACGGTTTGCAAGGCCCAGTGAGCGATGGAAAAACATATGGTGTGATGCCCCCTCAAGGGATTGGCATGGCACCCGAGGATCTCGCGGGAATCATGACCTACGTCCGTAACAATTTTGGCAACACCAAGGGCGATGTGATCACCACCGACATGGCAAAGGCGGCCATCGAGATCTCCGCCGCTCGCAAGAATGCAGGAAACTCAGTCACTGCTGACGAACTGACCGCTGACCACGTCAAGGCTCTCCCAGGTGCAATGATGGATCCAAAAACTTTGCTTGATCCAATCACCCTTGCCCCAGCAAAGGCTCCTTAAGTCTCGCAACGACAACCAATCCGCGATTTTAACCAATTTCACAAGACTCCAACAAAGCCGCAAGACGGAATTATGAGCTCTCACTCCACAGCAACTACCGGGCA
>CAILVZ010000035.1 GCA_903837825.1 Akkermansiaceae bacterium
GGCAGAGAGAAAAGCCTACTGGACTGCTCAGGGTTGGGATGTAACCAAAGTGAATTGCTCCAGTTCTTACGCCCTCGATATGAAGATCGAGGAAGCCAAGCGGATGGCAGAGAGAAAAGCCTACTGGGCTGCTCAGGGTTGGGATGTAAGCAAAGTGAATTGCTCCAGTTCTTACGCCCTCGACATGAAGCTAGAGGAAGCCACGCGGGCGCTCCTGTGGCGTTCACCGAACAAATAGGTCGGATTATTAAAATCGTCTGGCAGCTTCTTCAACGGGGGAAAGGGGCTAGCCCCCGTTTGGCTGGTGCTGTATGGCTTATATTCATTGGTGTTTTTGTGTTTTTGTGTTTTTGTGTTTTGGTTGTTTGCCGGTGGCGAAGGGCGACACCTAGCACCCCGGCTGGTTTCATGGAACTCTCATGGAATATGGGAATTCTGTCGCGGATAAGTGTATGGATTTGAATCCCGACAGAATCATGCCATCGCCCGGAATCCGGGAGTCGGCATGTTTGGTCAAGTTCTCGTCCATCAGTCACACATCTGCCAGATCTGCGACTCGGATCAAGGTCATTTTGGGTCATTCTCTCGTCTGGCGATCAGCCGAAATCGTAGCAGTCGAAATTACATGGTCATCGCAAGATTTTCAGCTTTAGCGAATTCCTTGGATAGGTCGATGCCACTGTCCAAGGTGGGGTCGATCTGTCTGAATCCCACATACATGAGCGAAACGAGATGAAGGCCTGAGAAATTCCCGGGCATGCTCGTGAGCGTGTATTTCTGGGCGGAATCGTTGATGTCCAAGCCACCGCGGCCTAGCACGGCGATTTCGTAAACCACCGTTCGCATTTTAGCACCGCCCATTTCGCGGAATTTCTTGATGCCGTCGAGACAGTAGAACACCGCATCCGTGCGCAATCCCCCGTCCACGTTTTCTCTCAGGGTTTCATGGGCCATGTCCCTCAGGGCGGTTCTGGCCAATTCCGCAATGTCGCTGAGCGAATCCATCTCGATGACCCGCTGAAGGATTGGATCGGCTTCTTCGTTCTGCCCCAAATTGATTAGGCACTGTGCGTACGCATACTGGGTCTGCTGATCATTTAGCAACATGCGCGCTGCTTTTTCGAGGCCAGCCAACGCCTGCTCGGGGATTGCAAGAAATCAAATATTCAGGGATATCCAGGATTTTAAAATGCCTTCGGCTCTGGCTGGTAGATCCAGATAACCGACTCGCAAAGCGCGATCGGCATGGTGGGTGGGACGGCTGACAGCTCATGCAATTGGGGTTGATTTGGCGTCACCATAACACCCGGGGTGGGACAAATACGGGGGTAGGTGTGAATAATTTTGGATTTTTTGATGATGGATTTTGAATGGGGAGAGCGGGACGATTTCGGTGTTTTGCTTTGATGAAGTCCCTTCGCTCACGTTTTCTGAAAGCGTTCCTTCTTCCTCGGCGACATCGCCGTGATCTGCATGAAGCCTGACCACGGAAAACGGATCGCCTATCACCCCAAGCGCTCGGCATCCCCATCTTCTCATGGCCACCCACAGCGGAAAGCGGGGCTACGATCCCCGGAAACCCCGGGTCAACATCCTGACCGTGCAAAGCCGCAAGGGCGTTGTGTTCCGCTCCGTGATCTTCATCGCCTTCGGCCAAATCGGAACCTCGAAAACCTAGGCCTCCCAGAACATAAAACTCTTCTACGTCGGCATGACCCGGGCGCAGGAGCGACTGCTAATCACCGCTTCGGGGAGGAATTAGATTACGGAGCGGCTGTCAAGCATTACGGGCATAATTTGCGCTGTTGCCTAATTTCTTGCTTAAATTTTCGGCACCAGTTAACTCTCGCCTAGCAAAATCAATTGCCATGCCCGAACAAATTCCCTACATCGACATACCGGTTGAAATCTACGACAATCCCGAACCGCGCTGTCCATGCGTTCTACTTGTGGACACATCAGGCTCCATGTCTGGCGCACCGGTAAATGCGCTAAATGATGGGATCCAGCAGTTTCAAACCGAGCTTATTCAAGATCCAATCGCCCAAAAGCGGGTCGAGGTTGCCGTTGTGTCGTTCGGCAATGGGGTCGATACAGTATGCGACTTCACCCCAGTAACTTCTTTCCTACCACCACGATTCGAGGCAGCCGGGGCAACCCCAATGGGAGCTGCAGTTGTCCAAGCTATCTCGCTCTTGGAAGAACGAAAAAGGATCTATCGGTCCGCTGGCTTGGCTTACTTTCGCCCCTGGATTTTCCTGATTACCGACGGAGAACCCACCGATATGCATACCCATTACTGGCGTCAGGCAGTTCAATTGGTGCACGAAGGTGAATCCTCGAAGAAGTTGCTTTTCTTCGGAGTCGGTGTGCAAAACGCAAATTTTTCGACACTAAACGAACTATGCCCACCCAATCGGCAAGCGCTCAAACTTCGTGGGTTGAGCTTCGGGGAGCTCTTCAAGTGGTTATCGGCTTCGCTCAGACAGGTTTCCTCCGCAAATCCTGGAGCTACTCAGCTTAATCTTCCGCCACCGTCAAGCTGGGCATCGATCGACGTTTGACACCTGATCGTGATGAACTGGAAACATGCGGTGATTGGAGCCACGGGCACCTCCCATATTTCGACCGGCACCCCATGCCAAGACGCTTGGGACTCTCGAATGTTTGGGGAAATCCTTGTATGTGCGATCTCGGACGGAGCTGGCTCAGCGAGGTATTCTGACAAGGGAAGCAAGATTATTGTTCAGGCCGCACTGGAATTCTTCGCCAGCATGTTCGCTGATGCCGAAAATTCTGATCAGACAACCCACGACTTGGACCAATCTTCTGCAGTGAGCCTTGTCACGGAAATCAGGCACCAACTTGTCAAAGAAGCAAATGCCTCGAATTGCGACATTTCTGACCTTGCTGGTACAATGTTGGTAGGTGTATTCCACCCAGATCGCTCCGTATTTTATCAAATTGGTGACGGTGTTTGGTGCGTTTCTCATCTCAATGTTCTTGGCGCTGTAACCTGGCCACACCAGGGTGAATATGCGGGCCAGACGGAATTTGTCACATCACCCAACGCCATTAATTCGATCCAATTCGAGTCAATTCAGGGAACAATCGACTTTGCCGTCGGCATGAGCGATGGCCTTGAGCGCCTTGCGCTCAATCTGCAAGCGCGCATCCCATATGCCGGATTCATTACACCTCTGATTGAGATCATCAAAGCTAACCACGATGAGGTGCTTTTACATCAAAGCCTCCAGCGCTTTCTGGAATCTGAGCGGATTTGCGAACGGACAGATGACGATAAAAGTATTGCACTGATCGCTAATGTCTAGTTGTTTTGATGAAAGTCGAACTCAGTTCTCATTCGGCGAGAAACTCGCGAGTGGCGGCGAAGGTGTGGTGTGGCGTTTGCAAAGTACTTCTGAATATCTAGTTAAAATCTACCACCCTAACAAAAAAGCAAGCGCCGAAAAACTGAAGGCCCTCCGTTCAAAATCAGCAGCTCTTAAAAATTGCGCAATGATGCCGATTTCATTGGCGTTTATGGACAGAAATCTGCAGTCCCACATTGGAATTTTTATTCCCTATGCGGCAGGGCATGATATCCACCAGCTTTATGGCCCTCGTTCCAGATTGCAATATTTCCCGTCAGCTACGTTCAAGTTTCTTGTCCGAGCCGCATGCAATTTGGCCGCAGCATTCGAGGAAATTCATGATCAAGGGATAATTATAGGTGACGTGAATGAGCAGAACATCAAGGTCTTGAATGACGCAACTGTCCGGATCATAGATTGCGACAGCTTTCAGATTACATACAACAGCAGAACCTTTGCATCAAATGTCGGCACCCCGCTCTGGACCGCTCCTGAGCTTCACGGTAAGGATCTTAACGGGCTGGTGCGAAGTCGAAACCACGATCAATTTGGTCTAGCCCAACTGATCTTTCTTCTTCTATTCGCGGGGCGTTACCCATTTGCTGGAATTCCTCGAACAAATCACCATCTCCAACCTGAGGAAGCTATACGCCAACACGCATTCGCGTTTGCTCCAGAATCCCTGAAGCTTCCGCTGGCACCCCCTCCTGGCTGCCCGCGGCTGGACGTTCTTCCGGCGAATTTACAAAAGGCTTTTCTTCGCTCCTTCATGAGTGACTCGATTCGCGAGAACGCCAGGCCTGCAGCCGGAGAATGGCGTAGGTTACTCGCAGAACTGGAGAACGAATTGGTTGCGTGCCAACGTAATTCGAATCATCACTTCTGGAAAGGGGCTCAATTCTGCCCTTGGTGTAGCGTGGCGAAAGAAGTAGGCATAGACTACTTTCCCCCAAGCAACCCGACATTCTCCGTTCGCGAACCATCAACCAGCAGTAACCACAGAATTATTCCGGGTCCAAATCCCTTCACACAAACGATTCCCCAGCCAGTAACTGGACTGAACCCGTCACCGCTTCCTCCTGAGCCTTCAGGCTGGGTGAAGGGCATCAAAATATTGTTTTCTTCAAAAAGTTGGCAGCATGGCTGGCTAAAGCCCCACCTCGACCAGCTTCGGAGCACAGTTCAAAGCTCCGAGTCGATCATCTTAAAATTACAATCTGATCAAAGAAGCGTTATATCCACGTATCACAGCGAATTTGGTGCCTTGGCTTCAAAATTGAAGTCCATGTTCGAAGACCTCAATCAACCATCGAATGTGATGCAGCGCGAGATGGCCGCGTACGCGAAAATCAGGATGGAAAGTGAGCTATCCACTTTTCTTCGGAAATTTTTCATCCGAGGTTCTTCCATCGCACAAATCGGGCCTGCAAGAAGGGCTACGCTAATCTCATTCGGTATTGAGACAGCGGCGGAAATCACGAAAATCTCGTTGCGTCGCGCTGAACTTCCTACCAACGCCCGCGACTCACTTTTGGAATGGAGGAAAAGCTGTGAAGCACGTTTCAAATTTGATCCTAAGCGAGCGATGAGCCCATCTCAAATCGATGAGGTAAAAATGCTTACTTCGAAAACCATGGATAAGATTAGAATAGAAGCTGCCGCTAACGAACTCAAAATCAATACGCTGACTAATGAAGCTGCTCGGAGACTCCGTGAGCTGGACGTCGAGATTCGCCGAGTAGCACTCCGAAGGGATCAAGCTAATCTGGACGTTGATAATGTTTTACGCGTATTGAAAGGCTGATACGTTTAAAAGAGTCGGCTCTCGAACGATCTATTGTCTTTCTGGACACGACTGGAAAGCTCGAGCTTGAGGAAGCTGAGATTGAGGGGAGAGAATCTTCCGGTTCGTGATTCAGTCGATTGAGGAGACCCACTCGCCTACTACGACCATCTCGGGAGCTTCCTGGGGAGTAACGATGATTGGATCGTAGCTACGATTAAACGGGTGAAGTTCGATATGTTCGTGACTCCATTCATCCTCGGTGTCCCGCTTGACCGATTGATACTTTTTGACCGTGAA
>CAILVZ010000036.1 GCA_903837825.1 Akkermansiaceae bacterium
GACGTCCAGATATTTTGGTTTCGCCCAGACTATATATCCATGCCAAGTACCGTTGCCGTAGTGAGACTGAGTTAGCCTCAACATATTGCGGAATTGACACAAATTCATCTAGTCCTGTTGCGCTATAGGCTCGCCACAGGATTACACATTTACCCTCCCAGCTTGGAGCTTCGTTCCGATCCCAAATGACAATATTGGTCATTCAACTAAATGATCCATCAACATTTATAATGTACTACCATCATATGTGAACTCCATTCGGGTGACGGGACTCATAATCAGTGCTCCAAGGCCTTGGTTACTAAAGTCTTCCAAGATCGATTCGATCCTGATTGACTGTTTGTAAAAATCAATATTAATCAAATGTGTCAAGGGCGCTCCGTAGGCAACCGGCCAAGTTCTACCGCAAGCTCAAGCATCACAGCATCTGTTGAATATGGCAAGAAACAGTATCCTTCTTTTATTCGTTTTTTTAGCTCCTCCCGAGAAGGTTGCACCACATGTATTCCGCAGGCGATAGATTTTTCTGCAGCCTGTCTTCTAATACTGTCCAGCATGGACTGAAAGTCAGGGCGGTCGAACTGCCCCGTCATCCCCATTGAGGCGGAGAGATCGTAGGGGCCGACCAATATTGCGTCGAGACCTTCAACGGCAAGGATGGCCTGCATTTCTTCAACGGCACGAAAATGCTCAATCATTGCAACAAGCAACGGTGCTTGAGCTTCCTCGCGGTAGATATCGAAATGCTTGCCAAAAAGATTCGCTCGGGAAAATCCTACGCCTCTCGTGCCTGCCGGAGGCCATCGGCAGGCATCGCGTATCGCTAGCAACTGTTCCGCACTCTCGACCATGGGCACAATAACGCCACCTGCGCCTGCGTCCAACGCCTGTTTGCATTCCTTGGGATGGGGCTCTGCTAGCCTTGCAAGAGGTAGGGTTCCACCCAGTTCCAAAGCTCGAAATAGATCCGGTAACTGATGGTGCCCTATGGCTCCATGCTCCATATCAATGGCAACCCAGTCGTACCCCGCCTGGCCCATAATCTCGGCCACCGAGGCATGGGGAATTTGCATCCAACCTCCCACGGAGGGTTTTCTGTCGCCAAGCGACTGCCGAATCGCACGTATTCGATCCAATCGCTTCATGGTGAAACAAATTCCTTACAAAAGAGTGAGAGAACTAGCAAGCAGTTCAGCATAATCAGGGGCAAATCCAAATCTGGTTAAAGCAATTCTGGAATTCGTAGGTCGAGTTTGAGACCATCTCTGAATTCTTTTCCCCCTAGAAGAACGAACCCAGCCTGCTCAAGCAATTCTCGACAACAGTCGGCCTGCTCATGGAAATCGTCGTTAACTTCGACGAGGATGCCTTTGATACGCGACAAGACATCGCCCTCCCCTGAGAATGAAGTGTTCCAGCCCATCTACGTCCATCTTGATGTATTCGGGCTTAGGAATGTCCAATCTCTGAACCGCATCATTCATACTTAAACCCATGGTATGAAACTCGAATACCTGACAAATTGTCCTACCATCCCATCCGAAATCATGATCGAAGGTCGAAAGCGCGCTACCTAATTCCGTGTTTGTCATGCGAATCAGGCTTGGCCCAAAATGGTCATTTAAGGCCAGCGGCACAATACATATCTGATTTGTCAATTCATTTACA
>CAILVZ010000037.1 GCA_903837825.1 Akkermansiaceae bacterium
ATCCAAACTTCACCAAGAAATAAAAAGCAGGTCGCTTGCTATTTACCATAAGTGCAAATCATTACTAGCAGACGCATGAGAACGATCTACAATCTTGTAAATCTAATGAGAAAGGACTTGATGAAATATTTTCGTCATTTGCGCCTGCGAAGCTCACTGCAAAGAAACGGAGTATTTCTCGCCTCCAATGCTACAATCATTGCAAAAATGGGATCTTTCAGTTTTAATCGCGGTTGCTCAATCGGATCCTATTCTATCATCGATATCTGCAATGCTCCAAGCCCACAAACAAATGAAGCACACTTGTTCTTGGGAACCCACGTTTACATAGGTGACCACTGCAACATCCGGGCCGCTGGCGCAACCATCCATATTGGATCCAACTCGATGATCGCAAACGGAGTGACCATTATTGGCAGTAACCATCGCACCGACATCGGGACTCTATTGCGCCTTCAACCTTGGGACATGGAAAGGTCGGGAGTAGCCATTGGCGAAGACTGCTGGATAGGCGCAGGTGCAATCATCTTGCCTGGGGCTACTATTGGTGACGGAGTGGTAGTCGCTGCTGGGGCGGTCGTAAGAGGAAACACCCCAACTGGATCAATTGTTGCTGGCGTTCCGGCACGACTAATTAAAGTAAGACAATGAACGAACCACAAAACAACTCACCGTTAATCAGCGTGATCATTCCAGCCTACAAGGCTCGGAACTATTTGAGGGATGCGCTACAATCCGTCCGAGCACAGGACTATAAAAACATTGAAATTATCATCGTTGATGATGTATCGCCAGACCAAATTGACGACATCGTCGCCGACCACCTAGCATACCTCGACGCTTCCAGGTTGGTGGTTTTGAAGCACAGAATAAACCAAGGGCCAAGTGCCGCACGAAATAGTGGGATTGCCGCCTCGAAAGGCGAGTACATTGCGCTACTGGATCATGACGATCTTTGGACACCTCACCATCTATCAGACATTTTGAATGGGATTACCGCAAATCAATGCGACATCGGATTTTGCAGTGCCATGGAATTCTCTGGATCTCCTGAAAATTGGAGTGGCTTATGGGGGCCCGATGGCAATAAGATAAATGCTTATCAAGGATTCGACCTTTTTTGTAAATCATATATAACTCCTTCTTCAGCTGTGATTCGAAAATCCCTATTAATCGAACTGAATGGCTTCAACCAACAACCAGAGTTTCGAGCGTGTGAGGATCTCGAGCTCTGGTTGCGAATCGCAGAGTATGGGGCGAAATTTTACTATTCAACAATCCCGACGACATTTTACCGAAAACACGGAGAACAAGCAACTGCTAAAGTGGCTAACATGACATTGAAAAGCGCATATGTCAGACAGTTGCATGTCGGAAAAATTCGCGGACCCTGGTTTAAAAAGAGATCAATCGTTGCTGCCAACTGGTGGCAAGCCTTCATCGCCATGCGTAATGAAGGCGTGATGCGCTGGGATCTACTGATGAGCGCAATAATATCCAGTGTACCAGTCCCATGGGAAATGGCGCGGGGCATCTGTCGCTTGTACGGGTTTAGCCCCTTTGCCAAAATGGGCTAGCACATGGATCTAGGTGACGACACCTAGAGTTTCATTAA
>CAILVZ010000038.1 GCA_903837825.1 Akkermansiaceae bacterium
GTAAGACAAGACCCGGCATCCCGAGAAATTCTCCTGCATCCGCATGAATATCCGGAAGTGCTCGCGTTCCTCGTCGCCAAAGACAAATCGCCGGTCCACCACCCGGCTGATGCAGTGGTAGATCACGGGCTTTTCCCGCGAATCCTTCCAAGGCGACAGCCACCGCTTACTGCTCATGCCCCCATCCTATGGCTCCCAGCCCAAGCTGCAAGAGGAAACTATACTTTTTGTCTGGGATCTTGGCCCCTTCCCGGTCGGAGCGGGGAAAGGGCAGCCGCAGATTCAGCACTTCAGCAAGCCCCAGGTGACACACCACGCTTGCATGGGATCGAACCCAGGCTAATCTATGGACCAATGCGTAGAAGAGTTGTGATTCCAGAACTGCTCGACCACCTGCACGCGGATGACCCCGAGGCGCTGCGCAGTCGGCGCGACCTGCGGCGGATCAATCAGCTGATGGGCAACGAGCGCTGGGCCTGCCAGACCATCCGCCGTTTCCCGGTAGCGGCGCAGCTCGGCATCGTCGAAATCGGTGCGGGCGATGGCAAACTCTGCGGCCGACTCGCCCGCCTCTTCCCGCAGTCCCCAGTTTCGGGCTATGACCTTGCGCCGAGACCCGTCGATCTGGAAGTTCGGGTCGTCTGGCAGCGCGGCGATCTTTTCGCCCTACCCGCACCCGCGACCGGCGGCGTACTGGTCGCAAATCTGTTTATTCATCACTTCGAAGGAGATTCTCTCACGAAGCTTGGACGCTGGTTAGAGAACTTCGAAGTTCTCATCTTGAGCGAGCCGAACCGCAGCCTGCTGCCTCATCTGCTAGGCGGACTGATGCACCCATGGATCAATCGCGTGACACGGCACGACATGCACGTCAGCATCCGCGCAGGCTTCGCGACGGGCGAAATCGCCAGCCTTCTCGGCCTCGGCGCAGACCGCTGGAGCATCTGCGAAACTTCAACATGGCGCGGAACAAGACGCGTATTAGCCTTTCGCCATTGAAACGGGAAATCACCATCGCGGGCGGCGGCTTGGCGGGACTATCGCTGGCCGTGGCGCTGCGAAATCGCGAGGTAGCCGTGACGGTGTTAGAAGCAGGAACTTACCCGCGGCACCGCGTCTGCGGTGAATTCATTTCCGGAGTGAGCGCCGCAACTCTCGCCACGCTGGGAATCGACGAACTCTTCGACCAAGCCCTCTCCCATCGCACGCTCGCTTGGCACGATCGAGGGCGCTTGCTGCTCCACGATCGGCTGAAAAATCCGGCGATCGGGATTTCCCGCCATCGCTTGGACGAACGGCTTCGCGATCGAGTCGTGGCGCTCGGCGGCGATGTTAGAGCGGGCGAGCGGGCCCGCCCCGCGCCACAGGACGGACTCGTTTGGGCGGCGGGAAGAAGGCCGCACCATGGCCCATGGATCGGTCTCAAGGCTCATGTCCGCCATACTAAACTCGCGGCGGATCTGGAGATGCACGCAGGAACTAACGGCTATGCCGGGCTCGCGGGCGTAGAAGACGGCTGGACGAATGTCTGCGGCTTGTTCCGGATCGACCGGTCGATCCGGGCCCACGGCGCCGCGCTGTTACCCGCTTACCTTGAAGCGGGCGGCAACCCGCGCCTCGCGGCAACCCTCAAGAATTGCGAGTGGCGCGAGGGATCTTTTTCGGCGATGGCAGGCTTCAAGTTAGGACGCCAAACTCCCCTGCCCGGCCTCTTGTGCCTCGGCGATGCCGAAAGCATGATCCCGCCCTTCACGGGCAACGGCATGTCGATGGCGTTTGAAGCTGCGGAGTGCGCGCTGGCTCCGCTCGTCGCGTGGGCGCGAGGCGAGTTGGCTTGGCATGAGGTCACCAACCGCGTGCGCGCCCGCCTGACCCAAAAATTCAGCCTCCGACTCAAAGTCGCCGGCGCACTGCATCCGATTTTGTTAGACTCAAGCGGCAGATCCATCATCCATCAACTGGCTTCGGCCCGCCTGTTGCCGTTTCAGACGATGCTCGCTCTGACGCGTTAGACCATCCCCTTGTCCGCCATGTATCTCCAGTCGATCGCCACCGCTGTCCCACCCCGCTCATTCACCCAGCAGTCCTGCTGGAACGCGATGGCGGAGGGTGACCTCCTCTCAACCCTCAAGCCGCGATCAGCGTCCTTGATTGAAAAAATCCTCACCAGCGAAACCTCCGGCATTGACCGGCGGAACCTGGCCATCGACTCGATCGCCGACTCATTCGGTCAGGACGCCGAAGCGCTGAACCGCAGCTTCGAGCGCGAGGCCCCACCCTTGGCCAGCAATGCGCTCACCGACGCGCTGAAAAAGTCGGGGCGGTTAGCCATCGACATCGACGCGCTGTTTGTCTGCACCTGCACCGGCTATCTCTGCCCCGGCGTGTCGAGTTACATGGCCGAGTCGATGGGCATGCGCCACGACGTTTACCTCGCCGATCTCGTCGGGCTCGGTTGCGGCGCGGCGATCCCGATGCTGCGTGCCGCCCAAGGATTCATCGCCGCAAACCCGCGAGCCATCGTCGCCACCGTGGCGGTGGAGATTTGTTCCGCCGCCTTTTTCGCCAACGACGACCCCGGCGTGTTAATAAGCCTCTGCCTGTTCGGAGACGGCGCCGCCGCCGCGATCTGGACGAGTGAAAACGCCGGCGACGACTGGCAGGCGGGGCACTTCACGACTACGCATCGCCCAGTGGAACGGGAAAAAGTCCGCTTTGTCAACGACGCTGGAAGGCTCAAAAACCAACTCCACCGCGCCGTGCCCACCATCGCCGCCGAGGCCGTGGCGGAGCTCTACGCGCTGCGCCACGGTGATCCCGACCAAGTGCTCGCCCACTGCGGCGGCCGCGACGTGGTCGATGCCTTAGAGGGCGTGCTGCCATTCAGCCTCGCGGAAACGCGCAGCGTCCTGCGCGACCACGGCAACATGAGCAGCCCCTCAATCCTATTCGCCTTGGAACGACGCCTCTCCGAAAACCGCCACGACGACCGGCGCCTCTGGCTCACCGCATTCGGTGCCGGCTTCGCCGCCCACGCCTGCGAATTATGGCGCCCCAGCGGATCGTGACAAAGATTTCGATCGAGCGAGCGTGCCTTGGTGGAAAAACGCTTCTTGATAACCACGATTGATCTGGATCACTGGGTTGCGGCCCACGCCGCCGCAGCTTTAATCGATCTTGCTTCAAGGGCCGCGATGCCTCGGTTCGGTTCTTGTTTGGCAAAGTGCCCGAATCCCTCCTCGAATCGGAATTCCCTTATAGGTTCGATGCTCTCTTCAATTTGTGTGGGAAATAGAATTGGAAATAGAATTGGTGGGAAATAGAATTGGTGTGCGCCAACTGGCATATTTAATTGAAGTTAAGGATTGGTGACAGATTCCTGCATTTCGCTTGTCAGGGCCTCGGGAGTTTCGGACGCTTAGCGAGCATTCAGTACGGCGCTCGCATACGGCGTTACCTGCAATGCAAGCCAAACCCCAGCCCATCCCATGAAAATTTCCAAAAACCAATTCTCGAACGAAGAAGTTGTCCTTGATTTCCACGAGTACGAAGCCTGTGAATTCACCAACTGCCGCTTTGTGGTCCTTGGCTATGGCCCATTTGTGCTGAATCAATGCGAGGTGGTGAATTGCGAGTTCACCTTCGCTGGCCCTGCGGCGAGCACGATCCAGACAATGAGCACGATCTATCACAGCCTCGGCGATCAAGGTAAGCAGCTCATCGAGGGGACCTTTGCGAGCATCCGCAACGCCCCTACTCCGCCACAAGCTTGAGCATTGGCGAACGGGTGAGGATCCAGCCTTCCAAAATTGCTTGGGTTTTCCAACTACGGCGGGCTTGCTTCGCTGCAAATTTTTTGCAATATCATGGGACGTGAAGTGCCAAATTTGCAGGTTTTTTGTCGGGTTGCTGGCGCTTCTGTCTGTAAATTCCGCAGCAGCTTCACCCTCGCTTGACGCCCCGCCCGCGAAGGTGGTCGTCATTCCCATCCGCTCGGAGATCGACCAAGCCGAGCTTTTCATTCTGCGGCGAGGCCTGAAGGAAGCCATCGCGCAACATGCAGACACCGTGGTCCTCGACATGGAGACGCCGGGGGGCTCCCTCGCAGTGACGTTCGAGATGCTGAAGGCACTCGAAAAATTTCCAGGCAAGACCCTCACCTACATCAACCGCGAGGCGATCTCGGCAGGCGCGTTGATTTCGGCTGGGACCGATGCGATTTATTTCGCACCTGACGGCATCATCGGTGCGGCGGCTCCGGTGCTCGCTGGCGGTGGCGACATCGATGAAACCATGCGGGAAAAAATCGTCAGTTACCTCAAGGCACGTGTACGCTCGATTTCCGAAGGCAAGGGCTACCGCGGCGAGGTCATCTCCGCGATGATCGACGACGATGCTGAACTCCGGATCGGCGAGGTAACCCTCAAGCGGAAGGGCGAGCTTCTTTCTCTAACCGCTGTTGAGGCACTGAAATCGTATGGCGACCCACCACGGCCCTTGTTAGGGGCGGGCATCGCAGAAAATCTAGGTGCGCTGCTCGATCAGGTTCACGGTGCAGGGCGTTATTCCGTGCAGACCTTCGAAGTGAGTTGGTCGGAGAAGCTAGCGAAGATTTTGAATGGCATCACGCCACTCCTCCTTGGGGTGGGCTTGGTCTGCCTGTTCATGGAATTTAAAACCCCAGGTTTTGGGATTTTTGGGATCGCAGGGATATTTCTGTTAGGTCTCATTTTCTTTGGCCAATTTGCGGCAGGTCTCTCGGGTCATGAACCAGCGCTTTATTTTCTGTTAGGTGTTAGTATGGTGGCGGCAGAGCTGTTTTTCTTCCCGGGTGTCGTGATCGTGGCGGTCATGGGTGCGGCGCTCATGTTAGGCTCGCTGGTGATGGCCATGACCGACCTCTGGCCGAGTGATCCGATCCGGTTTTCTGGGGATGCGTTGGTGCTGCCATTGGTAAATGTGCTCGCTGGCGTGGTTCTGGCCGCAGTGCTTTTTCTAGTGCTCTTGAAGTACCTGCCGCGCGGCAGCTTCTGGAATCGGATGGTGCTGGATGCCGCGATCGGCGGCGCACCAGTCGCTGGGCGCGCCTTGGCAGGTGTTCCTGACGATGCGGGCGGGCTTCTCCTCGGCAAGACTGGCATCGCCGCCACCGGGCTTTTCCCGAGCGGCCAAGTCGTGATCGATGAAAAGCGCTACGAAGCGCGGCTGGCGGTGGGATCCGCCGTCGTCGGCACGCCCGTGAGAGTGGTTGCACTTGGGGGATTCAGTCTAACCGTGGAGGTGGTGTCATGACACTGATCGTTTTGCTCTTTTTGATCGGCATCATTCTGATCGCAGCCGAGGTGATCGTGCCAGGTGGGATCCTTGGTGCGATGGGCGCGATCCTGTTCTTCGCCGCCTGCGTGCTCACGTTTCTTGCTTACGGAAATTGGATCGGCCTCGCCGCCATCATCGGGGCGATGGCGATCGGCGGCCTTGCGATTTTCTTGGAGTTTTGGATTTTACCGAAGACAAAAATCGGCAAGCGCGCGTTTCTCAATGCGGAGGTGACGGGCGTGAGTGCAGCGATCGGCAAGGAAGCACTCGACCTCATCGGCAAATCTGCCGAAGCTCTCACCATGCTTTCGCCCAGCGGTTACGTCCGTGTCGACGGGCAACGCTACGAGGCCTTCTGCCAGTCTGGCCAAGTCCCCGCCGGAGCGGCACTTCAAGTCATCGGGGCGGACAACTTCCGCTTGATCGTCACACCCTCTCACCCACCAACACATCCATGATCCAATCCATCATCCTCATCGTCATTGCCCTCACCGGTCTTCTGGTTGTCGGCGTCATACTCTCGTTTTTCAGCGTCTGGCTTCGGGCTTGGCTCGCTGGGGCCTATGTCGGGTTTTCCGATCTCGTCGCGATGCGCCTCCGGCAAGTGCCGTATGGCATGGTCGTGGATGCTCGGATCACCGCAAAGAAGGCCGGCATCGACATTCCGATCAACGACATCGAGGCGCACTTCCTCGCAGGGGGCAATGTCGTTCCATCGATTCAGGCACTCATCGCGGCCCAGAAGGCCGGCATTGCTTTGGATTGGAACCGTACCTGCGCGATCGACCTCGCCACCAAGGGGTCTGGGAAGAGCGTCGTCGAGGCGGTTCGCACCTCGGTTGACCCCAAGGTCATCGATTGCCCGAACCCCGCATCGGGTCGCACCACGATCGATGGGGTGGCCAAAGACGGCATTCAAGTGAAAGTCCGCGCCCGCGTCACCGTGCGCACCAATCTCGACCGCTTCGTCGGCGGGGCGAAGGAGGAAACCATCATCGCGCGGGTTGGCGAAGGCATCGTCACCACCATCGGATTGGCGGAAAGCTACAAGACCGTGTTGGAGTCGCCGGATTCGATTTCCAAGGTTGTCCTGCATCGTGGCCTCGATGTTGGCACCGCGTTTGAAATTCTATCGATCGACATCGCGGACGTCGATGTCGGCGAGAATGTTGGCGCCCAGTTGCAAGAGGTGCAGGCCGAGGCCAACAAGAACATGGCGCAGGCCCAAGCGGAGATCCGGCGTGCGGCGGCGGTGGCACTCGAGCAAGAAATGGTCGCTCGGGTGGCGGAAATGAAGGCCAAGGTGGTCGAAGCCGAAGCCCAAGTGCCGCTTGCCATCGCGGAGGCATTTCGCAGTGGTCGCCTCGGAGTGATGGACTACTACAAAATGGAAAACGTCAAGGCAGACACCCAGATGCGCACCAACCTCTCGAAGCCCGAAGGTGCTTAAGAGATTTTCTAACCGATCATACGGCCATGAGTTGGATTTTCGATCATTTGCAAATTTTGATCCTGATCCTGGTGGGGATCGGGTCCATCGTGAAAAAAATCAACGAGGCAAAAGCAGCCGCCAAACAACCGCCAAGGCCGGTCGACTTGCCCGAGCCGATGTTTGAAGCCGATGAGGAATCCAGCACGCTTGATTGGCCAGAGGAGCCGCCCACCCCCGCCCCAATGCCGGGTGCGATGATCGAAGCTCAGCTCGAAGCGGCGCAGGCATTGAAACACCAACAGGATCTCGCCTCCCGCATGCAGCAGCTTTGGGAGACCAAGGCATCGACGACCGGGGACGCCGCAGCCACCCGCGCTCGGGTCGCCTCCAAGGGCACTCCGAAAGCCCATGCTCCACCCATCCCGAGTCTGCGCGATCGCCTGAAAAGCCCGGCCGAAATCCGCCGAGCCATCGTCATGCGGGAAATCCTCGGCCCGCCCGTAAGCCTGCGATGACCGCATGGATTCAAATTTAATCAACTTGCCTCGCTAGGATCCTTCGCTAGATTCTCGGGCTTCCCTCACCTATGTCTGTCATTGCCACGTTTCTCCAAGTTGTATTGTTGATCGTCATTGTTCTAACAATTTTCAACATCATCATCTTTGTCCACGAACTTGGGCATTTCCTCGCTGCCAAATGGCGCGGCTTGAAAATCGACCGATTCCAAATCTGGTTCGGGACACCGATTTGGAAGAAACAATTCAATGGCGTGCAATACGGCCTCGGTTGGATTCCTGCGGGTGGATTTGTGGCGCTGCCACAGATGGCTCCCATGGAAGCGCTCGAAGGGGCCAGCACGGACGAAATGCCGCTTCCACCGATCACGCCGCTCGATAAAATCATCGTCGCGTTTGCCGGGCCTCTCTTTTCCATGGCGCTCGCGTTGCTTTCCGCCGTGGTCGTGTGGGGGGTGGGCAAGCCCAAGGATTTCATCCCGACACAAGTCGTGGGTGCCGTGGTGGAAAACAGCCCTGCGGCCAAAGCCGGGATCCTCCCCGGCGACAAAATCACCCAGATCAATGGCAATCCGGTGAATGGATTCGCCGGGTCTCTCGAAAGCATCACCGAGAGCATCATCCTGAGCAAAGGCAAACAAATCGAGTTCACCATCGAGCGCAAAGACACCCACTCGGGCATCCCATCGAAGTTGACTCTCATCTCCCAGTTCGAGACCGCCAAATCCGAGTGGTATCAGCGCGGCGGCCTGCGCCAAGTCGGCATCGTCCCAGAGGTCGATCACATCACCCTCGGCCCAGCCATCCACGGCAGCCCAGCTGACAAGGCCGGCCTGAAGGACGGCGATATTCTCATCTCGATCAATGGGCTGAAATTCACCAGCACCCAAGCGGTCGTGACCTTGATCAAGGAGCATGGCATACAGCCGCTCACCCTCGAGGTTTCCCGCGATGGCAGCCCCCTCACTATCACCGCAGCACCGGTGGTTCCGCTATCACCTGCTGGCGGCAAACCGATGCTGGGGATCGCCTTCTACGGCGAGCCCTACCAGAACCAAAGCATCGTTCACCCCACCCCATTCAAGCAGGTCGGCGAAAGCTTGCGCAGCATGTGGATCACGATCACCAGTGTCACCGCACGCGATTCCAGCATTGGCGTTGGGCACCTCAGCGGCCCGGTTGGCATCGCCACCTTGCAGTACAAGCTCTTGCAAATGAAGGATGGCTGGCGGCGCATCCTCTCTTTCATGGTGCTCTTCAACGTCAATCTTGCGGTGCTCAATCTGATGCCATTCCCAGTGCTCGATGGAGGCCACATCACCCTCGCGGTCCTCGAAAAGATCTTCGGCCGCCCAGTGAAGGCGAAGCCCCTGGAAATCCTTCAGACGGGTTGCGCGCTCCTATTGATGGCGCTGATGCTCTACGTCACCAGCAAGGACATCGGTGACAGGTTCGGGCACAGCAAGCCGGCGAGCCAGAAGATTATTTTCCCCTAGGGCTCACGATTTTTGGGAAATGCCAAGAATGGCGAGTGGAATTCAGGAATTTGTCCTTGAATTTCGACGCCTCGGAGGTGGGTGATTTCGCGGCCTCGTGAATTCTCTGCGCATTCGTTGCATCCCACTCTTTACAAGACCGATGATCCCTGCCACACAACTCGAAATTTAGCCGCCCGGCGGTCTCTAACGAACCTGCTCACACCATGCCCAAAGACACCTCGATTCGGAAAATTCTCGTCATTGGATCCGGCCCCATTGTGATCGGTCAGGGTTGCGAATTCGACTACTCAGGGGTTCAGGCTTGCAAGGCGCTCAAGGAAGAAGGCTTCGAAGTGGTGCTGGTGAACTCGAATCCAGCGACGATCATGACAGATCCGGAGTTCGCGCACCGGACTTACATCGAGCCCATCACCCCCGAGGTGGTGGAAAAAATCATCATCCGCGAGAAACCCGACGCGCTCCTCCCGACGCTTGGTGGTCAGACCGCGCTCAACACGTCGATGTCGCTCTTCAAGTCGGGCACGCTCGCCAAACACGGCGTCCGGATGATCGGCGCAAATGCAGCTGCCATCGACAAGGGTGAGGACCGCCACCTTTTCAAAGAGGCCATGATCAAGATCGGCCTTGATATGCCACGCTCTGGGATCGCCCACACGATGGACGAGGCCCGTAAGGTCGCTGAGGAAATCGGCACGTTCCCGCTCATCGTTCGCCCAGCCTTCACCCTCGGCGGGCAAGGCGGCGGCATCGCCTACAACCGCGAGGAATACGAAGAAATCATCCATCGTGGACTCGACCTTTCTCCGGTTTCCGAAGTCCTCATCGACGAGTCGCTGCTCGGATGGAAGGAATTCGAAATGGAGGTGATGCGTGACTGTGCCGACAACTGCGTGGTCATTTGCTCGATCGAAAACCTCGACCCCATGGGCGTACATACGGGCGACTCGATCACCGTGGCGCCGATCCAAACCCTCACCGATCGTGAATACCAAATCATGCGCGACGCCTCGTTCGCGGTGATCCGAGAAATCGGTGTGGAGACCGGCGGCTCTAACATCCAGTTCGCCACCTGCCCGCAAACCGGCCGCATGATCGTCATCGAGATGAACCCACGCGTGTCGCGCTCTTCCGCACTGGCCTCGAAGGCGACTGGATTCCCCATCGCCAAAATCGCTGCGAAACTCGCCGTCGGCTACACGCTCGACGAGCTCCCGAACGATATCACCCGCGTCACTCCCGCCTCGTTCGAGCCGACCATCGACTATGTGGTCACCAAGATCCCGCGTTTCACCTTCGAGAAATTCCCAACCGCCAATCCCGTTCTCACCACCTCGATGAAATCGGTCGGTGAGGCGATGTCGATCGGGCGCACCTTCAAGGAAAGCATGCAAAAATGCCTGCGCTCGCTTGAAACCGGCCGCTGGGGATTTGGCTTCGACCCGAAAGATCCTCAAAATCCAACTCGCGACGAGATCGCCCGCAAGCTCCAGATCCCGAATGCCGAGCGAATTTTCTGGCTCCAAACGGCCTTCGTGAATGGCTGGACCCTTGAGGAAATCCATGCGGCGACCGCGATCGATCCATGGTTCCTCCGTCACCTTGAGCAGATCGCACAGGAAGGCCAACAACTGGCAGGACTCGATCTCAAGCGCGCGAAGAAACTCGGGTTTTCCGACCGCCAAATCGCATTGGCTCGCGGCACCTCTGAAGACGAGGTTCGCGCTGAGCGCAAATCGAAGAAGATCATTCCAACCTACCGCCTCGTCGACACCTGCGCTGCGGAGTTTGAAGCCTACACTCCGTATTTCTACTCGACCTATGGCGATGAAAACGAAGCCCGTCAGTCGGACAAAAAGAAAATCATTATCCTCGGTGGTGGCCCGAACCGCATCGGTCAAGGGATCGAGTTCGACTACTGCTGCGTCCATGCAGCCTTCGCGCTGAAGGAGCTGGGGTACGAGACCCTTATGGTCAACTCGAACCCTGAGACGGTCTCAACCGACTACGACACCTCGGACAAGCTTTTCTTCGAGCCGCTCACCCTCGAGGATGTCCTGAACATCTGCGACCAAGAGCAACCGCACGGAGTCATCGTGCAATTCGGCGGCCAAACCCCACTCAACCTCGCCGCAGATCTCGAACGACACGGCGTGCCGATCATCGGCACCTCGCCCAAATCGATCGAGCAGGCGGAGGATCGCAAGTTTTTCTCGGCCTTGCTTGAGAAACTCAATCTGAAACAAGCCGAAGCCGGCACTGCCACCAACGAGGCCGAAGCGCTGGTCATCGCCAACCGCATCACCTACCCAGTTCTCGTCCGCCCATCGTTCGTACTCGGTGGCCGCGCAATGATGATCGTTTACAATGATGCCGAGCTCTCACGTTACATGCGCGAAGCGGTGGTCGCCTCGCCCGAGCGCCCCATTCTGGTGGACCGGTTCCTCGACAATGCAACCGAAGTCGACGTGGACTGCATTAGCGATGGGGAAACCTCAGTCGTTGGCGCGATCATGGAACACATCGAACAGGCGGGCATTCATTCCGGCGACTCAGCGTGTGTCATTCCATCATTTTCGTTGTCAGACGCGATCAAGGCAGAAATCACGCGTGCAGCTCTCGATCTCGCCCGCGAACTGAACGTGAAGGGACTCATGAACATCCAGTTCGCCGTAAAGGACGAGCAGCTTTACGTCATCGAAGTCAACCCGCGCGCCTCACGCACCGTTCCCTTCGTCAGCAAGGCCACGGGGGTTTCCCTCGCCAAGCTTGCGGCCAAGGTCATGGTCGGCGAAAAACTGGCAGACATGGGCTACACCCAGACCCTCACTCCAGCCCATTTCTCGGTCAAGGAGGCCGTCTTCCCATGGAACCGCTTCCCCGGCATCGACATCGTCCTTGGCCCAGAAATGAAATCCACCGGAGAGGTGATGGGCATCGATGCGGACTGGGGCATGGCCTATGCCAAATCACAGATCAGCGCATTCAATCCGCTGCCAACCGAGGGCAACGTTTTTCTCTCCATCTCCGATCTCGACAAGTCACGCGCGATCGCCGTGGCTCGCGATCTCGCAGATCTTGGGTTTAAAATTTACTCCACGGGCGGCACTCATGCCCGCTTGGTGGCCGAAGGCATTCCGAGCAATCGCTTGTTCAAACTTGCCGAACAAGCGCGTCCAAACGTGATCGATATGATGAAGAATGGCGAAATCCAATTCATCATCAACACCCCGAGTGGTCACGAAGCTCGCGCCGATGAAGTGCAGATCCGCAGCACGGCCATTGCTCAGAAAATCTCCCACGCGACCAACATGTCAGCGGCGGAGGCCTCGGTGAAGGCAATCCGCTCGCTGAAGACGCGCGAACTCACGGTGAGCAGCATCCAAGAATACCACCAACCTTAAAGGTGGTGGATCACCTGCTTGCGGTCAAATCGAGCCTTGGCGATGCTCGCGTAGCGGTCATCCGCTGAGCGATATCCCAAAGCACAAGCCACCACGGTTGCATAGCCACTTCCCTCGAGCCCGAGGATCTGGTCATACCCCGCAGCGCTGATCCCCTCAAGCGGGCATGCATCGACGCCCAGCAAGGCGGCTGAGGCCATCAACTGACCAAGCGCTATGTAAACTTGGCGGATGTTCCACTGCTGCCGAGCTTCGTGGCTCATCGACTGGGCGAAACCACGGATCATCCCCTCTAACGGGGCGACATCCGCTGGGCTACTGCCCTGCACTTCGCACATGCGAGCGATCCACGCATCAATATCCGCCGCCTCGAGGTCCTTGCGTGCCGTAAGTACCACGTAATGGGATGCTTCGGTCACTTGAGGTTGGTGCCAAGATTCTTTGGCAAGATTTGCTCGAATGCCCGCATCATCGACGACGATGAACCTCCACGGCTGAAGCCCGAAGGATGAGGGGGTGAGGACAAGCGAATTCTCGATGGCGTCCCAGGTCTCCGTGGGGATCTGGCGGGAAGGATCAAATTTTTTGGTCGCGTAGCGCCAGCGGAGGGAGTGGGTGAGTTGCTCAGCAGAAATGTTCATGGTGCAGAGATCATCACTGATCAATTTGGAAAGGCAAGGAAACCGACGGGAAATCCTTAAGTGTTAGACTCAAGACAATGCCATACTCCTTTTGCAGGCGGTTGTCACGACGGCTGAATCCTAGGCCACCCACCCAATTTCCCAGATCGCGATGAATCGAGTATTCCATGTGCTCTAACGTACCATCATCAAGCTCAATCACTTGTCGCGTCCCTACGCCCCAGCTCTCATTGAGGCGGTTATAAGTCCTAAACTCGACGCGGTTGGAATCGACCAAGTCTGGGTGATGATTGAGGATACGGTATCCAAAGGAGAAGTCGAAGTCGGGAGTCGGCATGAAGCGCAATAGCGTGCTGAATTCATTGAACCCCGATCCGCCACTCACGATGGGAAATTGCGTCTCCACATCGGCCGACATCCACGGCAAGGGTTGCCAGCGCATGTCATTGTAGAGGTTAGAAAAATCTCTCTGCCCCTCAGGATCCTTCATGAAGGCGTCAACATAGGTATCGAGGTAAAGCCACTCAAAACTCTGGTTGTCGCGCCGAGTCATCAATCGATTTCTTGCTCCGAAGCGCAACACATTCCAACTCTGCAATTCGTCCACCGCGGTGAAACGGGTCGGGTTCAATGGTCTTGGCCGAGTTGTCGGCGTTAACCGATCCACCATCGGGTCAGTCGGATCAAAGTCATTGGTGGAAACCAGCGACCAAGCAGAATATGGCTGGAAAATGTGCATCAACCCGTCGAGGCCCAATGGAGGGTCATTGTGCCCAGAAAGTGCTTTGGAGAACTTCACCGAGGTTTCTGCACCGACGTGAAGGTGGGTCCGCTCCGATCCGCTGACTGGCCCATCCACCATGCTGTAGCGCGTATATCCCAACCCAGCCTGAGGCGAAACGCTGAGAAAATTGCCGAAGGTGGTGGGCATCGAAAACTCCTGATAGGTCCTGAAGCGTGCGTAGCCCGAATCTAGCAACTGGGTGCGATAAGCCTCTCGCCTTGGATCACCCAGCGGCAACGCAATGCAATCTTCCGCCATTTGTCGCTCAAACCCTTTGAGCTGGCTCAGTAGGGGTTGTGCGGCTGGGTCACTCGCACTGAGTTCTAACAATGGATCAAGAACCGCATGCCGCGTCGGATCGGCGGCTCGCTCGCCCACTAGCCCCAACGAAGTGCTACCCTCATGCAGGAACGGAAGGCCTGCCCATGGTGCACGCGCACGATCATACGCGATCTCGGGCGAGCGCGTGTCGGCTCGGTAGAAATCATTGACCTGAAACCGCGTGGCAAGGGACAGCAAGGATGCATCATCATGCCGATAAATGCCGACCGTGTTGTCGGGTGATGGATTGATCTTATAGGTGTTAAATTCGAAGTCCTCCAGATAGTGCTCGTCACTGAGCAGGGTCAGATTTGAGTCAATCCTCCAATCCGCATCACTGGAGAGATGGGGCGTCATGCGGTTTTTAAAACCAATCTGGTAGCGGTCCGAATCGACGATTCCACGAGGCACTCCATTGCGAGTGGTTTGCGGTGCGAGGTCATGGGTGTAGTAAAGTCCTAGCCCAGTGATTTCGGTATTTGCTGCGTCTTTTTTGTCAAGGAGGTCAACCCCGACGCCCACCCCGCGACGAGCGCGAAGATCGAGGTGCCAGCGAGAGAGTAACCATGGGGCATCCGCCGCCCCTGCGGCAGCATCAGGGCTGCCACCTAGCATGATTCCATAGGTATTGAGTAGGAAAGGCCCCCAATTTGAACGAGACCCAGGAATGAAATGATAACCAGCCTCACCTTGAAGATCTTGACTCAAGTAGGGCAGCCAGAAAACAGGTATATCGCCTGCATAGAGGCTCAAATCATTGAAAACAATTTTGTCTCCAGGATAGATCGTGGTTTTTTTAGAGCGGACCCAGTAGTCCGGATCCTCCACATCGTGAGTGGTGATCCCTGCATTCTCACCGACATAGACGCGCTTGCCATCGCGCTCCTCAACCGTGAATTTTCCTGCCTCTAACAAAATTGGGCCCAGTGACGCTTCGAGTCCGCTCGCATCGAGAAATTTGCGCTCGTAGTAATAAACCGCCCGCTCACCGCGCTGAAGGGCATTCCCTTGGTAGACACTGACGTGTCCTTCAAACGTCGCAGCCTTTGCCTTAAGATCCAAGTTTACGCGGTCTGCAAATACCTCAAGGCCATTGTCACCCGTGACTTTAACTCCTGGGCCCAAGTAGCGCAATCCCACATCCTTGACCCCTTCGATCGGACCACCTCCATAATTGCTGATGGTTAGACTTTTGGGTGGCTCAGTTGCAAGACCCGCGGAATCACCAGGATGAATTTCAGGTGCAGGTACCGGAGCCAGATGATCCACCTCTGGCATGGCTCGCGAGCGCTCTGCGGCCACCTCTGGCTGCTGGGCAAGCAAGGCCGTTCCCAGTAGCGGATAAATCATCCATCGTCCAAATTTCAGCATCGAGACGATAAGAGAACTCAAAGCTCATGAAGTAAAGGGAGAAAGCCCGCCCGCCGTGCGGCGAAAATGCATTTTACCCTGCCCCAATCCAGTCCATAGTCAGGCATGCAGACGAACCCACGAGCGGCCATCATCGGAGTCACCGGATTTGTGGGCGCTGGACTACCCGCCATCCTCGCCGAAAATGGCATCGCGACCACCGGCATCAGCCGTTCGGGAAATGGCGACGTGCCCGGTGTGGATCGATGGCAGACCCCAGATCAGCTCGATTTTTCGGGTCACCACGCTGTCATCAACCTCGCAGGCGAACGCATCGACCAACGTTGGACTCAAACATCGCGCAGGCTCTTCCACGAAAGCCGAGTTGGACTAACCCATCAGGTGGTCGCGGCCATCGCCAAACTGCCCCAAGCGGAAAGACCCAAGGTGCTCATCAATGCGTCAGCCGTTGGCATCTATGGCGACCGCGATGACGAGCGACTCACCGAAACAAGCGCTCGTGGCCACAGCTACCTCGCCGACCTTTGCCACGATTGGGAATGCGCCGCACAGGAGGCGGAGGCGCTCGGCGTGCGCGTGGTAAGGCTCCGAATTGGAGTGGTCTTGGGCAAGAAGGGTCCAGCTTTTGAGAAAATGCTGATGGTGTTCAAGCTCGGCATCGGAGGAAGACTCGGAACGGGGCAGCAATGGGTGCCATGGATCCACTTGACCGATCTCCGCGCCGCAATCGTCCATGCGACAATGTCGGACACCCTCAGCGGGCCCGTCAATGCAACTGCGCCGAACCCAGAGCGCAACCGCGACCTCACTCGCAAACTTGCAGCCGCGCTGCACCGCCCCGCGTTCTGCCCCGCGCCCGCCCTCGCGCTCAAGCTGGTACTTGGCGGCTTCAGCACCGCGCTGCTCAGTAGCCAACGCGTCGTCCCCGCTGCCCTCAAAGCCGATGGCTTCGAGTTCCGCTACCCGACACTAGATGCCGCCCTTGTCGATTTGATTCAATAACCGGCCGCTCGCCGCCCTCACCGCCGCTGCGTGAGCTGCAACCCGCCGGGAAAGCTCTGCACGACTTGGGGTTTCAAAGGTGAAAGACAGCGGACACCCCATTTTAGCCAAATAAATCGCTTCGGGCCACCCCTCAGGAAGATCCGGTTCCGCGGCATGGAAAATCCAGCCAGAATCTCGGATTTCATGCCCGTCAATCACCGGACCTGGCTCTGGAGCAAACCATGGACCCACCGCATCTAGGATCTGCCGCATGCGCTCTGGGTCATCAAGCCCCGTGTTGATCTCATAAAAATAAAAACCCGTCGTCTCCCAATCCTCATGAAGGGAAATGAATAGGTCTGGCTTCCGGCCCTCCTTGAGCCACAACGCATGAGCCGCAACCTCAATCGTGCTTTGCAACCAATAATCCCGGTTCAAATCGACACCGTGAGCATTTTCCCGCTGATTGGCCGCAAAACCCGAAGGATTGAGGAACGGGCAAATCGACCAACTGACATCATCGGAAAAAAAGCCCTCGCGAATCAACTCGAGCAACGCCAAGGGCCCAGCAGGCTCGTCCCCATGAATCCCCGCCGAAACATACACGTGCGGCCCGGTTCCAGGCCGCTCCCACGCGATGATGGCCCCGCAATCGACGTCCGCCAGCACCACCGCGGAGAAACCCGCCGCTTCGGCCGCTTTCCGAAATGAATCTTGGTAATTCTGCCAATCCAACACCGCAGTCATCGCCCAAATCATGCAGCGTAACGCCTGATTTGCAAAACCATACGGAAAAGAACCGCCCGAAAGAAGCACCTTGGACACCGGATGAGCGTTGACGCCCTCAAATTTTTATTCATGATAGAGCCCGCTAGCCGATTTTAAACCTCAACAACCTCACCAGATGATCCTCATTCGCCGTTTCTTCACTGCTGCACTTGCTGCATCACTCATCACCATGGCCGCGGGCCAAGGAGCCAAGCTCAACATCGCTACGGTCGATATGCAGGAGCTCTTCAAGCAATACTACCGCACCAACGAAGCTCAAAAACAAATCAACGTGGAGCGCGCACGCATCCAGAAAGATAACAACGAGCGCCTCGCCAAAATCCGCGAACTGCAAGAAAGCATCGAGCAACTCACCAAGCAGCTCAATGACTCGTCGATCAATGACTCGAAAAAGCAAACGCTTTACAAAGACATGCAGACGAAAAACCAGGAAGGCATCGCACTCGATCGCGAACGCCGCGAGTTCCAACAACGTCGCAATCAGGCACTTAACGAAAAAATGGTTCAACGGATGAAGGGCATCCTTGAAGAAATCCGCAAGCTCGTTGAGGAAAAAGCCAAAATCGAAAACTTCGACTATGTCTTCGACAAGTCTGGCCTCAGCACCTCCCAAGTTCCCGTGCTTCTCTACACCAAGGATGCCACGGACCTTACCTCAGCGCTCCTGAAGGACCTAAACAAAGACGCGCCTCCAGGCTCTCTCACCCCCGCCGACGAAGTGAAGCCAAGCGCCGCCGATCCAGCTCCTGCCGGCGGCAAACCGTAATTCTGCGGCCTTAAAACTCCCTCGCGTTGGCATTCGCCCTCACGCTTTCCGAGCTCGCCCGTTGGGTCGATGGTGACATCATCCGGGGCGAGCTCGATTTGTCTCTGACCGGCATGGCCGCACTCGACGTTGCCACGCCAAGTGATGTCAGCTTCCTCGGTAACGAGAAATATCACAGCCAATTTCTCCTGACCCACGCGGGTGCGGTGATGGTGCCTCACGGCGTCACCGATGGCCCCGAAGGGTCGGCGCTCATCGCCGTCAAGAACCCATCACTCGCCTTCGCAGTCGTCGTCAGGCATTTCGTGGAATCCAGCCGCAAGTTCACTGCTGCCATTGATCCACGTGCAGTGATCGACCCAGCCGCCGTGCTCGATCCCACGAAGGTCCGCATCCACGCCGGGGCGGTCATCATGGCGGGCACCAAGATCGGCGATGGTTCGGAAATCGGGCCAAACAGCGTCATTTACGAAAACGTCACGATCGGGACAGAAAGTCGAATCATGGCAAATGTCACCATCCGCGAAGGATGCATCCTCGGCGATCGGGTGATCATCCAGCCCAGCGCAGTGATCGGCTCGGACGGCTATGGCTACGAATTTTCCAACGGCCGCCATGTTAAAATCGACCAAGTCGGCATCGTCGAAATTGGCAACGATGTGGAAATCGGCGCAAATTCCACCATCGACCGCGCACGCTTCGGCAAGACGGTCATCGGAGAGGGAACGAAAATCGATAACCTCGTTCAAATCGGGCACAATGTGATCATCGGCAAGCATTGCCTGATTATCTCGCAAACCGGCATTTCGGGTAGCTCCCGCCTCGGGGATTACGTCACCGCCGCAGGCCAAGTCGGAATCAGCGGCCACGTCACCATCGGATCCAAGGCGGTGCTTAGCGCACGCACAGGCGTCACCGCCAACCTCCCGGGTGATGAGGTCTACGCTGGCAAGCCCGCTCAACCCATGCGCGACGAAATGAAATCGCTCGCGCTCGTCCGCCGCTTACCCAAGCTCATCGAACGGGTGAAGCTGCTAGAAGATTCACTTCAGGAGCTCAGCCGGAACCAAATCGACGCCTGATTAGGAGTCTCCCTCGCCTTGGAACTCCTCCTGGCGGATTTTCCCCCAGTCTTCATCCGAAATGCAGCACGGATCCGCCGCAACTTGGTGGCCCGCTGCAATCTCCCGCAGCCCGAGGTCGAGCCCGATGGTCTCCGCATACCGAGGATGGTTGATCCGGTGGCCGAAGGCACTGCCCTCTGGCGGATCAATGGGCGATGGCACATCTCCCTCAAGCAAGATGCGCTCGCGCCGCACCATTGGATCATGCGATGGAATCGCCGAAAGTAACGCCTTGGTGTAGGCATGACGCGGATCCCGGTAGATCGACTCTGCCGATGCAACCTCAACGACCTTTCCAAGATACATCACTGCGACGCGGTCACTCACATGCTTCACGACCGATAGATCGTGAGCGATGAACAAATACGACAATCCAAAGTCCCTCTGCAACTCGACTAGCAAGTTCAGGATTTGCGACTGCACCGACACATCAAGCGCCGATACCGGCTCATCGCAAACAATCAACTTTGGCTTCAAGGCAAGCGCACGGGCGATCCCAATACGCTGACGTTGTCCACCAGAAAACTCGAAGGAGTACCGTTCCGCAGAAGAAGATGGAAGCCCAACTCGATCCAGTAGATCGTCCACCCATTGGATGCGTTCGGCTCGATTGCCTAAGCCATGAATGATGAATGGCTCCTCGACGATCGCACGCACGCTCATCCGTGGATCAAGCGACTCGGCGGGATCTTGGAAGATCATTTGGAAATTCCGCCGTAAGGGCCGCAGTGCCCGCTGACTCACATGACTGATGTCTTGATCCTCAAACAAAATCCGTCCCGCCGTGGGCTTGATCAAGCGGACAATCGCTTTCCCAAGGGTCGACTTACCGCAGCCGGACTCACCGACCAATCCAAGGGTCTCGCCCGGCGCGATTTCTAATGAAACCCCATCCACCGCACGGACGGCACCGGTGGCACGCAACATGACTCCGCTACGCACCGGAAAATGAATGCGGAGATCTTGGACAGATAGCAATGGGGAAGCACTCACGGTTGATAACAGATGGGACAAGTTTCGACCCAGTGGCCAGTGGATACCTCAGCAAACTGAGGACGCTCGCGGATGACATTTTTTTCACGGCCCATGCGCTGACAAAAACGGCACCCGTGGGAATAGTCAGCCAGCGAAGCCACTGTCCCGGGAATCGTACTGAGCAGCGACTTCGAAGGAGTGTCGAGCGTGGGAATCGATGCAAGAAGGCCCCTGGTATACGCATGAAGTGGATTGGCAAAAAGCTCCGCCGCGCTTGCCCGCTCAACGACGCGACCAGCATACATCACCACGACCTCATCGCAGGTTTCCGCAATGACCCCAAGATCATGCGTGATTAAAATGGTAGCCATGCCCATCTCGGATTGGATCTGCTCCATGAGATCCAAAATCTGTGCTTGGACCGTCACATCAAGCGCGGTCGTCGGCTCATCGGCAATCAAAAGCGAAGGCCGACATGCCAAAGCCATCGCGATCACCACCCGCTGCCGCATCCCGCCGGAAAGATGGTGCGGATAATCCATCATCCGACGCGCAGGCGCAGGGATTCGAACAAGATCTAACATCTCAGTCGCGGCGTCCCATGCGTCTTTTTTTGACAAGTCTTTGTGGATCCTGAAAACCTCCGCCACTTGCCGACCAATCCGATGAAGCGGATTGAGCGCAGACATCGGCTCCTGAAAAATCACTCCGATCTCACCGCCGCGGATCTTGCGAATCTCTGAGTCACTGGCGCGGACAAGGTCCTGACCCTTGAAATAAACGTGCCCGCCTAAGATCTTCCCTGCGGGCTGAGGCAGCAAGCGGACAATTGACATCGCCGTCACGCTTTTCCCACATCCAGACTCACCCACGATTCCCAAGGTCATCCCCGCAGGAACCGGGAAAGAGACTTGGTCCACTGCACGCATTAGCCCGCGCTCGGTCTCGAACGAAGTGATCAGCTTGTCCACCTCTAGGATATTTTCCGTTTCGCCAATCATGGATTTCCAAGGTTCTGCTCGCCGGGCGGCACTTGAGATTCGGGCGCTTTCACGCGGTAATCTTCGATGGATCGGGTCACCTCGGAAAAGGACTTACCCGACCGCCTCGCGCGCTGAGTCTCATCCTTCACCGCATCATCCACCCAAAAAACAAAAACTTCCTGTGGATCATAGACCACTGGCGGACTGAATCGCGTTTCCTTGCAATCCGGCCACTTCACCCATCTCCATGCCCCGATTCTAATGAAATCCACGGCGTAGCCAGGGACAAAAATCGCCTCGTCATGCATGATCCGCTGAAGCTTGCACGCAGCATCGTTGAGTTGATCCACGGTGGTCGCGCTCCGTACCTGCTCGCTGAGGGCGTCCGTGTCCGCGCGGTGCCAAGCAAAGGTATTGTTGGTTTGCGGCTTGGGATGCCCATTTTCATCCACCGCATTTGATGAGTGCAAGAACTGGTGGAAGTCAGGGACTGGCGGAGAAATCAACCAGCTTCCGAAAACCATCTCATGCTGTTTCTGCATCTCCTTTTTGTAGGAGACGGTGTATTCTAGGCCATCGATTTGAACCTCGAAACCACATGCCTTCGCTTCTTCCTTGAGAATCGCGAAGATCCGGTCCATCTGCGGGGTCGCTGGATAGGTGAGCGACACCGAAAGCCGGGTGCCATCCGCTCTCGTGAGAATCCCATCGCGCCCCTCGCGCGTGAAACCAGCCTTCGCAAAAGCCTCTCGCGCCGCGTTGATGGAAAATGGACGCGCGACGATTGAGGGATCACTGAACAACGCGTAGCCTTCATTGAAGGCATTCAGCCTTTGGTAGTCACCACGGAACATCACGTCAATGACCTTCTGCCAGTTCATCGAGTGCTGGATTCCGATGCGGATGTTTCGATCACCTAACAAAGGCTTGCTGACATTCAAATAGAGCCCGCGAGGAATCTTGGGATACTTGCTGTAAAACGTGTAGCGCTCGATGTAACCCTTATAAACCGGATCCATCTCCGACTTCTCATACCAAAGTTGAGGCTGTGTTAGAAAAAAGGTGTCGAGCTCGCCTGCGCGAAATAGCTCGAAAGCCTTCGACTCATCACGGACAACCGTGTGAACGAGCTTGTCCGGATTGAAGCGGTAACGATAGTATTTGCGGTCTTTCGCCCACCAGTCCTTCACCCGCGTCTGGGTAATCGAAACTCCCTTGATGACGTCCTGGGGCAGCACTTCATAGGCTCCAGTTGTCGGCGGGAATCGCCACTGGTAGCGCTCTTCATAATCCGGCCCGTATTCGGCATAAAAATGGGGCGGCGCAGGCGTGATCGCCCCCGCGAAGACAGGCGCGTAGATCTTCGCCTCGGGCAGCGAAATGGAAACCGTAAGATCATCATACATCGCAACCTGCGCAATGTTTTCCCGATAGTATTGCTTCCAATAGGGGTTAATGATGTTGTCCGAAACGTGGACATAGACGGAAAGCAGAAAATCACGCGCGCGCACAGGGGCGCCATCGGAGTAACGGGCCTCGGGATCGATGCGGAAATAAATCGTCCGACCATCCTTGGAGGTCGCCCACTGGTTGGCGATGCCAGGAATGATCTCCATGGTATCCGGGTGCAAAGTCACCAAGGGCAGGTCGATATAATCGTACAGATCACCGCGGAATGAGTTGTTAGAATTATCGCCAAACGGGCTGAAGGTTGGCGGAAATGAGGGAATATAACGCCGGAATACCCCGCCTTTTTTTGCCGCCGGATCACCGATTTCTGGCTGATCCATGCCATCACTCCAAACTAGATCACTCGGCACCTCTGACGGATTCCCAACCTTCAAGAAGTTTCCAAGGCCAAGCCGGAATCTCCATTTTTCTCGATCCAAGCGGATTGCCTTCGCCCGAGCCTCAAGGAGTGTCTTTGATTCACCCACTGCAGTTAGAAGTTCATCCTCTACGTGAGCCGCATCCTTTTCGGTGGCAGCCTGTTGTGCCTTGAGCCAGTTTTCGATGTAGCGATTGTACACTGGAGCGAAGTCCTCAAAGGTCACGCCACGCGCTGCATCCTTTGTCTCATGACGGCAGCCCGTCAAGGCAAGCCCGATCAATACCAGCGATGTTAGAAATTTTCGCATCAACGGTAGTAGGTGAATTTCTTGGGGTCAAAGGCCTCGCGGACTGCCTCGCCGATAAACGTGATTAGAACCAATAAACCAACGAGAACGATGAACGTCGAGGTAACGAGCCACGGCGCCGAGAGGTTTGATAGACCGTCATTCAACAAGCGCCCCCATGTCGCATACTCCGCGGGAAGCCCGAAGCCGAGGTAATCCAGAGAAGTAAGCGAAAATACCAGGCCCGACAGGGTGAATGGGACCAAGGTGACGATGATGGCGATGGTATTCGGCAGCAGATGCCTGAACACGATCCTTGGAGTTCCCGCGCCCAAAACCTTCGCCGCAGAGATGTAATCACGCTCACGGTCTCGATACGCAGCGGTTCTCATGAGGTAGGTCATTCCAATCCAACCGAAGGCAATCAAGATGGTCATGATCACGGGTAGGCCCTTGAAACGATCCGGAACGAGACTCGAAAAAATGATCACGATGAAGAGGAACGGCATGTTAGAAAAAATTTCAATCAACCGCTGAGAGACCATGTCAAACCAACCGCCGAAGTATCCCATCATCATCCCAATGCTCATGCCGATGAGATACACGATCGGCAGATAGATCAGCGCCGCTTTGAAATTGACCTGCAATCCGCCATAAAGGTAAGCCAGCACATCATACCCTTGGGATGTGGTTCCTAACCAATTACCCTCCTCTGGGAGCGGCGGTGCAGGGTGGTATTTCACCGCTCTCAGTTCACTGCTTTCCCACGAGAGGAACGCCTCTTTGGTGCCATCGCCCGTGTAATGATCCGAGACCAATTTCCCATTGCGGAACTCGCCTGAATAAACTGGAAGGCCCTCGGTGTTCCAACCATCAACTGGA
>CAILVZ010000039.1 GCA_903837825.1 Akkermansiaceae bacterium
CGATTAGGATCTTTCATGTTTTGCATGACCTAAATTTTTCACCACCGGTTATAAAATCCTCGACAGTAAGGTATTGGGATGGCTCCAGTGAACGTTATGAGCGTGCTGAGCTGCTAGGCAAGAGATGTGGGCGTCTTCTTGTCCGAAATCTTCGTGGCGGCCTGATGATTGTCTCGGAGTCAAACCAAAACTCGTCCGCGATTGGCTGTTCGGATTTTGGCACAACCGAATTTAAATAACCGACCACATTCTTACGGCAGAAATTTTTGAGTCGAAGTTTAAAGCCGTTGCATGTGCTTTGGCATGTGGGCGCACACCTCTTCCAGCCACCCATTTCGTTGAGTTGCCGCCCAGGCCCCCCGATCGGTCAATTTAAATCCATTTCGGGTGGTACATCTTGACGCCACCTCGGAGACGTATTGCTTAGTGTACTTGCCGTGGTGGGTGATTCGTTGAAGGCAAACGCTCAGCTCTTCCCAGATACCGTGCTTCAGTGCATAGTCATATGCAGACGGAAATTTGGCTCTGACTTCACGTAATGACGAGCATAGACCAATTGCTTCTGCAACAGACTCGTGATTCCACTTGAATCGAGTCTCAATTTCCTTTAGCTCCCTAACGGTCAATGATCTTGGCTGCCCAATTAGACGCAGGCCTTTCACCTGGGCGATCCGACGAATTTCGTACCATATCGCCCGAACGACGCTATCCCTTGTAACGTCGCTTATTTCGAGGTAATTAAATCCCTTAGCCCTTGCAAACTCCCTTTTGATTTTATCCCTGGCCTGGATCTCCTCTGCGTTCTGACTGTCGTTGCGCCAGCCGTCCAGATGTTGCCTACCTTGGTATTCAATGAGCAGTTCATATTGTGGCAAGTAAAAATCAAACGGGTATCGTTGAACAGTTGGATGTTCCTTGAATCTGTATTCCGACATGAATTCGATGTCGTGTGAGTACAGAAATTCACGGATTACTCGGGGACCAAACCAAGGTGCCACATTCAGCATGTGACCGCAAACCTCATCGATCCAACCCTTTTGAAGTGCAATTGTGTATGCGCTGGGTTCAGAGTTGCGAAACTCGCCACGTGTAGCGTATTTCATTGCTGCATCCGCTATCGTGGTCTTAGTCCACTTATTCCGAACCAGTGCACGCGGCATGGCAACCGGCACCAATTTCCGCTTTTTTGCGGCTGTGTATGAACTTGGGCTAGCCAGATTCCATTCTGCGGTTGACTGATATTTTTTTGACTCTTCTTCGATCTTGGCGTCGGTCCAATACCCGTTGGACTGTTTTTGCCGTGACATATGGGAACAAGCTTCCTCGTTCCATTTATTCCGGCAACAAACAACATATGCAGATGGACTCTCCCGGCGCCATTCGGCTACGGATGAGAAGCGTTGTGCGTCGAGGATTACCGCCTCTTTGGTCCAAAGCTTGCGACTCATATCGTTAAAAAAATCACAAATAACGATACCCAAAGCGCTTTGGTTTAGCGCAAACCGAAGCTGCTTTTCCCAACCCTTTCATTCACAACCACAAAGGAGATCCATGTTCTGGATGTACCTCTTCTTCGGATCCTTTTCCTTCCTTCTCATTCGGCTCGGGTCCGTCTCGGCCAGGCTGGGCTTCTACACCCTGCTCTTTGAGATCACCGCACTCACCGCCGCCGCCCTCCTGGGCCTACTGCTCTGGAGGTGGAGGCGTTCCAAACCCAAAATAGGCACACATTGATTCTACTGAAAAACATCACACAAATCGATCAAATCAATAACCCCAGCCTTCGTGCCGTCCTCTCCCAGCGCTTCACTGAGCCGTTCGACCCCGACATCGACGGCTACGGCATCCTGATCGAGCCCG